>JALUJS010000534.1 GCA_027056825.1 Candidatus Krumholzibacteriia bacterium
CGTAGACAAGATCCTGCCGCACCTGCACCTTGGTTTTCCCATCGAAGAGGCCGAGGGCATCCACACGCGCTGGCACCGCAGCGTGCTGCTGGTGCTGGCCATCACCCTGCACAACATCCCCGAGGGGCTGGCCGTGGGCGTGGCCTTCGGCGCGGTGGCCGCAGGGGTGCCCGCGGCGACCATGGGCGGAGCCGTGGCTTTGGCCCTGGGCATCGGCATCCAGAACTTCCCCGAGGGGCTGGCCGTGGCCGCGCCCCTGCGGCGTGAGGGCTGGTCCCGCCGCAAAAGCTTCATGTACGGGCAGGCCTCGGGCTTCGTGGAGCCCATGGCCGGTGTGATCGGGGCCGCGGCGGTGCTGCTCATGCGCCCGTTGCTGCCGTATGCCCTGAGCTTCGCCGCCGGGGCCATGATCTACGTGGTGGTCGAGGAACTGATCCCCGAATCCCAGCTCCAGAAGAACACCGACCTGGCCACCGTGGGGGCCATGCTGGGCTTCGCGGTGATGATGACCCTGGATGTGGCGCTGGGCTAAACCATACCTAATTGCTTCAAATTAAAACGATTATAGATGGCGCCGCGCCGGCGGAGCCTTGATGGATGCGAGCGCAACTGGTAGAATCTGCGCCTTGTCACCCTGTACGAGCTGACCCAACAGAAAAGGAGAGGCCGCATGCACGGGATTGTCGGCTACGGCGCGTATGTGCCGCGCTTCAGGATCAAGGCCGAAGACATCGCCAACCAGTGGGGAGCCGATGCCGACGCCTTCAAGAAAGGACTCCTTCTGGAGGAAAAAACCGTCCCCGGCCCGGACGAGGATACCATCACCATCAGCGTGGCCGCCGCGCGCGACGCGGTGACTCGCGCGGGCATCGATCCGCAGTTGATCGGCGCCTGCTACATCGGTTCGGAGAGCCATCCCTACGCGGTCAAGCCCTCGGGCACGGTGCTGATCGACGCCCTCGGCATCGGCCCCGACTGCCACGTGGCCGATTTCGAGTTCGCCTGCAAGGCCGGCACCGAGGCCATGTACGTGGCCTACTCCCACGTCAAGTCCGGTGAGATGGAGTACGCCCTGGGCATCGGCGCGGACACCAGCCAGGGCGCGCCCGGCGACGCGCTGGAGTACACCGCTTCGGCGGGCGGTTCGGCCTTCATCATGGGTAGCGAGGGCGTGGTGGCCGAGATCCTGCACACCTACTCCTTCACCTCCGACACGCCCGACTTCTGGCGCCGCGAGGGGGAGTTCTACCCCCGCCACGCCGGACGCTTCACCGGCGAGCCCGCCTATTTCCACCACGTGCTCAGCTCGTGCCGGGGCATCCTCGAGCGCAGCGGCATGAAGCCCGCCGACTTCAAGTACGCGGTGTTCCACATGCCCAACGGCAAGTTTCCGCTGCGCGCGGGCAAGGCCATGGGCTTCAGGAAGGAGCAGCTCGAACAGGGCTGGGTCGTGAACCTCATGGGCAATACCTACAGCGGCTCGTCGCCCACGGGCCTGGCCGCGTGCCTGGACGAGGCCGAGCCGGGCGACCACATCCTGGTCACCTCCTTCGGCAGCGGCGCGGGGTCCGATTCCTTCATCCTGCGGGCCACCGACCGTCTGCCCGAGGTGCAGGGTCTGGCGCCCAAGGTCCGGGACCAACTCGCCGACCGCCGCATCCACCTGGATTACGGCAAGTACGTTGCTTACCGCGGCAAGATCCGCATGAACGAGGTCTAGAAAGGGGGCGGAACATGAGAGAAGTAGCTGTCATCGGCATCGGCTTGACGAAGTTCGGCGAGCTCTGGGACACCCCTTTGCGGGACCTGTTCGCCATGGCCGCGGCCGACTGTCTGGAAGATGCGGGCGTGGGCCGCGACCAGGTCCAGTCCGCCTACATCGGCTGTATGACCAGCGGAATGTTCGTGGCCCAGGAACACCTGGCCTCGATCCTCACCGACTACGCCGGCCTGAAGGGCATCGCCGCCACCCGGGTCGAGTCGGCCTGCGCTTCGGGCGGGGCCGCCTTCCGCGCCGCGTACCTGGAAGTGGCCAGCGGGGCCAGCGATTTCGTGCTGGCCGGCGGCGTGGAGAAGATGAACGACGGCGCCGACGCCACGGCCTGCCTGGCCGCGGCCGCCGACCAGGAGTACGAGGTCTTCCACGGGGTGACCTTCCCCGGCCTGTACGCCATGATCGCCCAGGCGCACATGGCCAAATACGGCACGACGCCCGAGCAGATGGCCGCCGTCGCGGTCAAAAACCACGACAACGGGGCGCGCAACCCCAAGGCCCAGTTCCAGATGGAGATCACCAAAGATACGGTGCTGAACGCCGTGCGCGTGGCCGAGCCCCTGGGCCTGTTCGACTGCTCGCCGGTGACCGACGGCGGGGCGTGCGTGCTGCTGGCTCCGGTGGAGGTGGCCAGGAAGCTGGGCAAGCCCATCGTCAAGATCATCGGCTCGGGCCACGCCACCGACACCATCGCCCTGCATGACCGCGAGGATTTCGCGTCCATCCCGGTGGTGGGTCTGGCCGCGCAGCGGGCGTTCCAGCAGGCGGGCATCGGCATCAAGGATGTCGATTTCGCCGAGGTGCACGACTGCTTCACCATCTCGGAGATCGTCTGCACCGAGGAACTGGGCATCTTCGAGCGCGGCAAGGGTGGGCCCGCGGCCGAGGCGGGAGAGACGGCCCTGGACGGCTCGTTCCCCGTCAACACCTCGGGCGGTCTGAAGAGCAAGGGCCATCCGGTGGGCGCCACGGGCATCGCGCAGATCTGCGAGGTGTACGCCCAGCTCACCGGCCGGGCGGGCGACCGCCAGTTGAAGAATCCCCGCCGCGGACTGGCCCAGAACATGGGCGGCTCGGGCGGCAGCTGCACCGTGCACATCCTGGAGGTGGAATCATGATCACACCGCGCTATCACCGGGAGATTCCCCAGCGCTACCGGCTCGAGGCCGGCAAGTGCGCCGCCTGCGGCGAGATCCATTTCCCACCGCGCGCGGTGTGCCGCAAGTGCGGCGGCCGCGAGATGGAGACCGTCGCCCTGCCGCGCCGCGGCAAGGTCGTGACCCACACCACGGTGTGGATCCCGCCCGCGCCGTTCGAGGGCCAGAAGCCTTATGTCAACGCCGTGGTCGAGCTGGAAAACGGCGTCAAGCTGACCTGCATGGTGGCCGAGGCGCCGCCGGACGAAGTGAAGATCGGCACGGAGGTCGAGCTGGTCTTTCGCCGCCTGCAGCACGAGCCCGTCTGGGAGGTCATCCAGTACGGCTACAAGGCCCGCGTCGTGAAGGTGTAGCGGCATGGGCAAGGGCAAGTACAAGGGCCGCCGCGCGGCGGCCTTTGTCTTCGATCTGGATGGAACGCTGGTCGATTCGGGCGAGGACATCGCCCGGTCGGCCAACTTCGTGCGCGGGCATTTCGACCTGCCCCCGCTGCCTTTGCCGACGGTGATCGGCTATGTGGGCGACGGCGTGGAAATGCTGCTGCGGCGCGCGTTGGCGCATGGCAAGGATCCGGATGATCCCTTGCCGGCGGGACAACTGGACGAGGGGCTGGCGGTGTTCCGCCAGCATTACGGCCGCCACCTGCTGGACACCACGAAGCTCTATCCCGGCGTCCTGGATGTGCTGATGCGCTACCGCGCCTTTCCCTTGCTGCTGGCCACCAACAAGCCCCGGGAATTCACGGACGCCATCCTGTCGGGCCTGGGCATCCGCGACGCCTTCGCCAACATCATAGCCGGCGACGAGACCCCCGCGCGCAAGCCGGATCCGGAGCACCTGCGCCGGGTCACCGCCGGGCTTGATATCCCCGCCTCGGATATCGTGGTGGTCGGCGACAGCCCCAACGACATCCTGGCCGCCAAGGCCCTGGGAGCGGTGTCGGTGGGCTGCACCTACGGCCTGGTGTACAAGGGCCGGGTGCTGGCGGCGGAGCCGGACCTGGTCATCGACGCCATCGGCGAGCTGGCGGGACTGTTCCCCTCGCGCTGATCGGCTCCTTGTCCCCGGTTGCCGGATCAGCTTCCTGCGGTGATAATCTCCCCGTGACATGGGCCTCCAACGAAAGATCCCGGTGATGACGCGATCCGATGTGCCGCTTTACCCCTGGCCCCTGGGCATGCTGCTCGGGCGCATCGAACACGAGTGGCGGACGCGCGGCCAGGTTTTCGGCCTGGCCGCCAGGCGCTTTTTCCGCGACGACCCCGCCGTTGACCTGGGCTGGGAGCTGGATGGAGCAAAGGTGGCCACTCCGGTGGGCCCGGCGGCGGGACCCCACACCCAGCTGGCCCAGAACATCGTGCTGGGCTGGCTGGCCGGAGGGCGCAGCTTCGAGCTGAAGACGGTCCAGGTGCTGGACGACCTGGAGATCCCGCGGCCCTGCATCGACATGGAGACCGTGGGCTACAACGTGGAGTGGAGCCAGGAGCTGAGCCTGCCGCAGTCGTTGCGGGAATACGTCAAGGCCTGGCTGCTGCTGGCGGTGCTGCGTCGCTGGGAGCCCCTGCGCGAGGTGCTGGGCGAGCCGGGGGATCATGTCTTCGAGCTGTCGGTGGGATACGACCTGCCGGGGATCCAGTCCCCGGTGATGGACGCCTTCATCCATGGCCTGGGTCATGCCGGTGTGCTGATCGACGAGCTGCGGCGGGACATCGGTGGGGACTTCGCCCCGCTGCGCGACGTGCCCGTTCCGGAGCGCATCGTCCGCACCGCCACCCTGAGCACCTTCCACGGGTGCCCTCCCGACCAGATCGAGGGCATCGTCCGGCACCTGATGACCGCCCACGGCCTGGATGTCACCGTCAAGTTCAACCCGACGTTGCTGGGCCTGGAGACCGTGGACGGGATCTTCCACGACCGCCTGGGTTATGCCGACGTCGCCCTGGATCCGGAGGCCTTCGCCGCGGACCTGCAGTTCGACCGGGCGTTGGAGATGATCGAAAGGCTGCGGGAATTCGCCGCCGACAACGGGCGGCGCCTGGGGATCAAGCTGACCAACACCCTGGTGGTGCGCAACGCGCGCGGCGTGATGCCGGGCGAGAGCATGTACCTGAGCGGACGGCCCCTGCACGTGCTGGCGGTCACGCTGCTGGAAAGGCTGCACCGGGCCCTGCCCGGGGTGCTACAGGTGGCGGACCAGACCGACGCCCCGGTGCCCGTGGCCTTCAGTGCGGGCGTGGACAAGGACAACCTGGCGGAAGTGGTGGCGCTGGGGTTGCGCCCGGTGACCATCTGCAGCGACCTGCTGCGCCCGGGCGGCTACGGCCGCATGGCCCAGGGCCTGCGCAAACTGCAGCGACGCATGCGGGAGCAGGGCCTGGCCGATCTGTCCGGCCTGACAGCAGCAGCCCACGCCGACGCCCGCGCCGCAGGCCGCGCGGACGCCGTGGCCGCCTACGCGGACACCATGGCCTCACCCGAGGCCGTCGCCCGCTACGGGGCCGGCGGCCTGAAGCCCCCGCGGACGGTGGACCGCGTCCTGGAGATGTTCGACTGCACCGCCTGCACCAACTGCGTCACCGTCTGTCCCAACAACGCGTTCTTCACCGTGCCGACCCCGCCCGACCAGGGGCTCGAGGCGCGGGAGCAGTACCTGGTGCTCGCCGAACTGTGCAACGACTGTGGCAACTGCACGACCTTCTGTCCGGAAGACGGCGAGCCCCAGAAGGTCAAACCCCGGCTGTATACCCGGCCCGAGGCGTGGCTGATGCGTGACAAGGATGGTTACCTGGTGGAGTCCGGCGAAGAGGGCGTCACCGTCAGCGGCGCGGACGAAACGGCGGCCCGCCTGGTCCGGCTGCTGTCGGGCGCGGACCTGCCGTTCGTTCTTCAGTCCCCGGGAGACAGGTGACGCAAAAGATGCTCCAGGGCCCGGCGAACGCCCTCGCGGGTGTACGGGTCGTCCGGGGCGGGGGCCTCGCCCGCCCGCTCGAAGCGGGGCTTTTCGTCGTACATGCGGCCCCAGCGGGCATCGGCATCCCGCACCAGGTCGGCCAGGGCTTCCCCGCCGGCCAGGGTCCGTTCCAGGAAGCTGCGCAGCAGGGTCCGGGGTTCGCCGAAATGGCGGGCCACCAGCGACGGGTTGGATTCCAGGCGGGCCAGGATGGCCTGCCGCAGGGCGCCCTCGCCGTCCGGAAGGCTGCTCAGCAGTAGCTCTTTGACCTGAAACATGGTTTGATCGGCGGCGGCCACCGGCGAGGCGCCCTTGAGGACGCCGCGCGAGGAGCGCAGGGCGGCCTCGCCGTCGCTGACGGTGTGGCCGCGCAGGATTTCCGGTTCGGAAGGCAACCGGTTGCTGTCTTTTTTCCCGGCCATGGGTCCAGCATAACACAAGGAACGGCGGTCTTGCATCCACACCCTGAAACCGAAAGACCGGCCCACCTGGCCGGCGGCAAGCCCGCCGATCGCGGCCAGTTCCTTTTGCGCAGACGTTTGCGCCTGGTCGAGCCCCTGCTGGGGGAGCGGCGCGGCCACCTGGTGGATTTCGGCTGCGGCAACGGCGCCCAGACCCTGCTGCTGGCCCCCCTGTTCGCGCGCACCACGGGGGTGGATGTGAATCCGGATTTCCTGGCACAAATGCAAAGGGAAGCCGCGGCGGCCCACCTGGCCGACCGGGTTACCGCGCTGGAACTGGATCACGGGCGTATCCCCCTGCCGGAGGGGTGCGTCGACGTGGTCACCTCGTTCACGGTGCTGGAGCATGTGCCGGACGAAGCCGCCGCCCTGGTGGAGATGTACAGGGTGCTGCGCCCCGGCGGAAAGCTGATCATCAGCGTGCCCAACCGCTGGTGGTTGTTCGAGACCCACGGGGCCGATTTGCCGTTGTTGCCCTGGAACCGCGTACCCCTGGTGAGCTGGTGGCCCAAGCGGCTGCACGACCGCTGGGCCCGCGCCCGCATCTACCGACAGCGGGAGATCACCGCGCTGGTGGCTCGCGCGGGGTTCACCGTGACCGGATCCCAGCGCATGACCGCGCCCATGGACATGATTCCGTGGCCCGCGTTGCGGCGGGCGGTCCGAGGCGTTTTCTTTGGGCGCGACCGCGCCTTGTTCCCCATCCTGGCCACGGAGATCCTGGTCAGCGCAAAGAGGTGAATCCGATGTCCAAGTTCGCGAAGGTGTTGCTGCTGATGAGTGTTGCCGCTGGAATGATTTCAGGATGTTCCCGGGGTCCCCAGCCCCCGATCGCCGCCGTCAAGCCCCATGAGATCGTCGCCCCGGGCGGCACCCGTGTTGACGACTACTACTGGCTGAACGAGCGGGACAATCCCGAGGTCCTGGATTACCTGAACGCCGAGAACGCCTACCTGGACGCCATGATGGCCCACACCCAGGCGCTGCAGGACACGCTGCTGGCCGAGCTGAAGGGCCGCATCAAGCAGGACGACTCCTCGGCCCCCTACTTCCTGGACGGCTACTGGTACTACACCCGTTACGAGAAGGGCGGCGAATACCCCCTGTACTGCCGCCGGCAGGGCACCATGGACGCCCCCGAGCAGGTCATGCTCGACGGCAACGCCATGGGCCGGGACCAGGGGTATTTCGCCCTGCGCGGCGTGGAGGTCAGTCCCGACACCCGGTATGTGGT
>JALUJS010000535.1 GCA_027056825.1 Candidatus Krumholzibacteriia bacterium
TGCCCCCACGCAAGGCCGGCCAGCAGCAGGACCAGGATCCCGTAGTAGTTGGGATAGTCGGTAAAGGGCATCAGGCCCATGTAGGTGGCCTGCCCGAACCCCGCCGCCGACGGCAGCACGAAGGTGGGCAGTTCCCGGGGCGAAAGGGACCACCCGGTGGCGTAATCCAGCCCCACCCCGCCGCCGGCGGAAGCCTGGCCGCGGATGGAGATCGCGGCATACTCGTGCACCGGCAGCAGCAGGATGGCCGCCACCAGGAAACCCAGGGCCAGCCCCAGGGCCACGCGACCCGCCCGGCCCAGGCGCACACCGGCGGTCAGGCCGCGCCACCGGGGTTCCGGGGGCCAGACCACGCCCCACAGCGTCAGCCACGCCACCAGGCCCAGGCTGTAATAGGCGATCTGGATGTGGCCGCGCAACAACAGCAGGCCTGTCAACAGGCCCAGCACGCCCACGCGGCGCCAACGGCCGTCGTCCAGCAGTCCCAGGGCCGTCCCCGTGAGCCACGGCAGGTACATGGCCGCCCCCAGCTTCGACCCGTGGCCGTGCACGCCCCAGGCCACGACCTTCGGGAACAGCAGCCAGAACGCCACCCCCACCGCCACGGCCGCGAAATGCAGTTTCCAGCGCCGCAGCAGCCAGGCCATGCCCAGCCCCCCCATCAGCAGGTGGCCGAACATCCAGGTCAGGGGCGGAAAACCGAGATGGGTCTGCAGGAAGTTGAACAGGACCGAGGGGGGGTAGAGGTAGCGCACGTAGGCCAACGAACCGAAGCTCGGCATGCCGGCGAACAGGTACGGGTTCCACAGGGGATAGTGCCCGGCGGCCAGGGAACGGTCCCCCACCGAGGCGAAGGCCAGGGAGTTGCCGGCGTCACCGCTGAGGAAGGTCTCGCCGCGGAACATGGCCCCGGTGTACAGCACCGCCAGCAGCACCAGCACCAGCAGGGTCATACGCAGCCACCACCGCCAGCCGGAAGGGGCGGTCAGGAAACCGGGCAGGCCCGCGGGCGCATCCGGGTCCGGGGACGATCGTCGTGTGCGGGACTTGGCCACGGGCCCCTCCTGTCAAGACCCGCCGCAGCGGGTGGATAAACGGGCGCCAGCGACGCCCTTGGCTTCATGTTACCACCGGCCGGGGAACCTTGTCCACCGGCCCCGTCAGGTGTCGTAGGGACGGCCGGCGATCTCGTCCAGGATGCCCTGCCACACCGCCAGCGCCGTTGTGAACCGCCCCTGCCACAGGTGGAACAGCGAGTGCCCGGACAGGTAGGCGACCTGGCACACCGCCAGCAGGGGCCAGCGGTACCAGCGCCAGTGCTTGCGCAACAGGCGCCAGTGGCTGCGACTGCGCAGCCAGACCTTCAGGGGGGACGACTCCCCCACCGACATGCTCACCTTGTGCAGGACGATGGCCCGGGGCACGTGCAGGATGCGTCCTCCGGCGGCCAGGATGCGCAGGGAGTAGTCGGCATCTTCCCCGTAGAAGTGGAACCCCTCGTCGAAGAGCCCCACCCGGTCCAGGGTCCGGCGGTCCAGCAGCAGGGCGCAACCGGTTCCGTAATCGACGAACCGCGGTTCCAGGGGCATGTCGCCGGCCACCCTGCGGATCCCGTGGTGGCGCACCCAACCGCACCAGGCGCCGATGATGCCGCCGTCGTACCAGATGCGGCCCGGGTTCGAGGCGTAGCAGATGCGCGGCGTGGCCGCCCAGGCCGCAGACTCGCAGACCAGGGCCTGGGCCAAGCGTTCGAGGCTGCCCGCAGGCACCACCGTATCGTTGTTCAGAAGCAGGATCAGGCCGCCCCAGTCCTCGGCCGCCAGGTGCTCGAGGCCCAGGTTGCAACCCCCGGCCCAGCGGCGGTTGGTCTCCGACAGGAGGATCTCCACCTGTGGATGGTGCCGGCGCGTCCAGGCCACCGAGTCGTCCGTGGAGGCGTTGTCCACCATGATCACGCGCAGGCCGGGATAGGTCTCCTGGGCCAGGGAGCCGAGGCAGTCCTCCAGGACGGCGCCGCCGTTCCAGTTCACCACCACCACCGCCAGGGGCGGCAGGGTGCCGGGTTCGCGCGCCCCCGGTCCCTCAGGCACGGCGGGCGATCCTGTAGTCTCGCTCGGGGCGGCGACCCGCCACGACCAGCTCGGCGATCAGGCCCAGGCTGATGAACTGGAACGAGAGGATGATCAGCACCAGCCCCAGCAACAGCATGGGCCGCAGGTGCAGGCCGTGCCCCAGCAGCCAGTAGAACAGGAAGTACAGGCTGATG
>JALUJS010000536.1 GCA_027056825.1 Candidatus Krumholzibacteriia bacterium
GCGCCCTGACCCTGGGCAGCTTCGACGGACTGCATCGCGGTCACCAGGCCCTGATCCACGGGGTGCAGGCCGCCGCGGCGCGGCTGGGCCTGGGCGAGGCCACGGTCTGGACCTTCAAGCAGCATCAGCGGATGGTGCTGGAGGAGGCGCCCGAGCCCTTCCTGCTGACCACCTGGCGCGAGAAGCTGGCCGTGCTGTCGGAACTGGGCTGCCGCACGGTGGTGGCCGCGGACTTCTGCCCGCAGCTTGCGGCCCTGGACTACGCCACCTTCACTTCCCGCTTCCTGGTGGACTACCTGGGCATGAAGCACCTGGTGGCCGGTTACGACATGCACCTGGGCCACGCGCGGCTGGGCACCACCGCCTCGCTGGAGGAACTGGGCCGCGGGCTGGGCTTCACCGTGGAGGTGGTCGAGCCGGTGCGCGAGGGCGAGGCCGTCATCAGCAGCTCGGCCATCCGCGCCGCCCTGCGCGCAGGTGACGTTCGGCTGGCTGGGTGCATGCTGGGCCGGCCCTACGCCCTGTGGGGCCAGGTCGTGCCGGGGGACGGCCGGGGCCGGACCATCGGGTACCCCACCGCCAACATCGAGGCCCTGGACGCCATGAAGCTGCTGCCGGAGCCGGGAGTCTACGCCGTGCGGGTAAGCGTGCCGGAGGACGCCGCGGCCCCGGGCAGCTCGGGTGTCCTGGGCCGCCTCAGCGGCGCGTTGCCCGAGGTGGACCGCGACGGCCAGCTGCTGAGCGTCGACGCCCAGAACTGGACCGTCTTCGGGGGGATGCTCAACTTCGGCCGCGTGCCGACCTTCAACCCGCAGGGGCTGGCGGCACCCCGCATCGAGGCCCACTTGCTGGGGTTCGCGGGCGACCTGCGCGGCCGCATCGTCAAGGTGGAGTGGGTGGAGCGCCTGCGCGACGAGCGCCGCTTCGACGGCGCCGACGACCTCATCGCCCAGCTGCGGCTGGACGCCGAGACCGCGCGCGCAGCCCTGGGCGAGTGACCCTCCGGCCAGGCCGTTTCTCCTCAACCGATGGTCCCCGCGGCCGATATTTGCGTCAGCTGCCGCGAAGCATTAGTTTAGCGCGTCGCTGGCCGCACAGGGCGGCCAATGCGTTGCCCGGGAAGCAGAACCCGGGCGTCTCAATTTCAGCGGGCCCGTCGGGCCCCGGGGGGAAGAGGAATCCGTCATGAGCCGTGAAATCAAGAGCCAGAACATCACCTACACCGAAGGCGCCGTGAAGCACGAGCACCGCGCCGAGCAGAACGGCCACGGGGCCGCCATCCTGTGGTTCACCGGCCTGTCCGGCGCCGGCAAGTCCACCCTGGCCCAGGCCGTGGAGCAGAAGCTGTTCCTGATGGGCTGCCATACCTACATCCTCGACGGCGACAACATCCGCTTCGGCCTGAACCGCGACCTGGGCTTCAGCCCCGAGGACCGCACCGAGAACATCCGCCGCATCGGCGAAGTGGCCAAGCTGATGATGGACGCGGGCACCATCTGCCTGACCGCCTTCATCTCCCCCTACATCGCCGACCGCCAGGCCGCCCGGGAGATCACTCCCGAGGGCAAGTTCATCGAGGTCTACACCAAGTGCTCCCTGGAGGAGTGCGAGCGGCGCGATCCCAAGGGCCTGTACAAGAAGGCCCGCGCCGGCGAGATCCCCCAGTTCACCGGGATCAGCGCTCCCTACGAGGCTCCCGAGAACCCCGAGCTGGTGGTCGAGACGGACAAGCACAGCATCGGGGAGTGCGTGGACCAGGTGGTGGCGTACCTGCGCGAGCGGGGCGTCCTGCCCAACGGCGACTGACCCGCTGCGATCCTGCACACGCGAGCAAGGGCCGTCCCACGGGGGCGGCCCTTCGCCTTGGGGCGGGTTTTGCTTGCCTGCCGTCCTCCCATGCGCCTAAATGGGCGCAACCTCAACCCGGAGATGTCCATGCCCTGGCTGGTGCCCCTGTTCCTGTTCGCCGTGGTCGCGCCCCTCTCGGTGGCCGCGGGCAACATCGCCACGGCCCTGGTGGTGCTGGCCGCGGGGGCCGCCCTGGTCGCCAGGCCGGAAATCCGGCGCGCCCTGCCGCGACGCCTGCTGTGGGCCCTGCTGGCGGTGCTGGCCTGGAACGCCCTGAGCTGCGCCCTGGCCGCCGGGGGCGACCGCCAGTGGTTCAAGCTGGGGGAGGAGTGGTGGATGAAGCTGCTGACCCCGGCGGCCGCGGTCCTGGTGCTGGCCGCCGGGCGCGGCGCGCGCAGGATCGTCCTGACGCTGCTGG
>JALUJS010000537.1 GCA_027056825.1 Candidatus Krumholzibacteriia bacterium
TTATCAAAAAATGTCAAGAATTTCCCTCAAAACGGGCAAGTTTTCACATGTTGATGAATTCTATGAAGCGGTTCTGGTAAAGGTTGACCACATACATGGATACGCGCTCGTAGATCTGTTCGTTATCCTCCTCACGGCCACTTTCCAACAAAAGATCGGTGAGATCCTTCACCGAACGGCGGCCATCCATGTTCCGCCACAGGAAAGTTCCGCGATGTTCCAACGGCACCCGGATGAACTTCTTGTGGTCGGGAATGATGCGCTGCAGCCAGGGTCCGATCAACGGTTCGCGGAAGCGAGGGATCATCAACTGTACCCGATCGGCCTCCTCGCGCCACTGGACCAAGCGGCGGGGAACCAGTTGCAGGACATCCACTCCGGTCCAGCGGGATTTGCGTCCGAACAGCGCCATGGAAACCTCGTTCTTCAGGGGGGAAATCGGAAACTTGCCCTTTTGTACAAGTTGTGCTTGGATACCGTCACTGGCAAGGGGGAGGACATGGATCGCAACACGACCGTCAAGGACCGCTGGCTCGCCGCCCTGGCGTATGTGGGTTTTCTCGTCTTCATACCCATGTTCGCCAGCAACAAGAGTCCCTTTCTGGCCCGGCATTGCCGCCAGGGTTTCGCCGTGTTCTGCTCGGAAGTCCTCGGCATCGCCTTCTTGCGGATCATAGACGCCACCATCGGGGTCATTCCTGTTCTGGGCGCCCTGGTGATGATCCTTTTGAGCCTGGTCCTGTTCCTGGCCTTCCTGATCATCTCGGCCCTGGGCTTTTCCAAATCCCTGTTCGGGGAAAGCTGGCGCATTCCCTACCTGGACGACTGGGCCGAACGGATCCCCATTCACTGATCAAACAACTAATTGGTGCTCTGGCACTTAGGCTGGCCCCATTATGTTTTGCGTATAATGTATATTATGTTAAGTTGACCAAAAACCAGCCCGGTGAACTCAACGCTTGCAGATTTCCAGGACCGCCTGTTCGAACACCGCCCCCGGCTTGAGCGGAGATCCCTTGAGCCGCCGGTCGCATTTCAGGCCGGCCTTCTGGGCCTCGATCAGGCCGCCCGGTCCCATATTCCGCAGCATGGTCGTCAGGTAGCGGAACGCCCAGGGATTCTGCCCGGTCAGGCGGGCGACTTCCTGGTCATCCAGGCCGTCCCGGCGGGCGAATTCCAGCAGATAACCTCGCCTGATCCGGTTCAGGACCACCGGTGAAATCTCATAGGCCGAGCGACCCCATTCGGCCAGCCGTCGCCAGGTATCCAGAACCTTGCCGGCGGCTCCCGGCTGCAGGTGTTCGGTGATCTCGAAACCCTGCAGGTCGGCCTGGTCCATCACCAGTTCCTGCAGGTCCTCGCTGGTCAGACGCACGCCGCGGTCTTCCTGGATCAAGGCGATCTTGTCCAATTCGTTCTTGATGCTCTGCAGGTCATCGCCCAGCAATTCCGCCAGCAAGGCGGCCTGCCGGGGTTCAAGCCTGATATCGACCCGCCCGGCGGCTTTGATAATCCACTGGATGAGATACTCGCCAGTGGGATTGGACATTTCAAAGAAATAGCCCGCCTTCAGGGCGGTTTTGACCCATGATTTCCGGCCGTCGGCCTTGGCCATGGTGAGAATGAAAATGGTTTCCCCTACCGGTTTGGCCAGGTACTTTTCGAAATGCGCCAGGGTCTCCGTGCGGTCCAGGAACTTATCAGCATGTTTTACGACAACGAGTTGTCGCCCGCCCATCATGGGCAGGCTCAAAACCTGCTGAAAAACCCTTGCCGGATCACAGGATTCCCCGTCAAAGAGATGATCGTTGAAGGACCCGGCCGCTCCCAGGGCGTCCTTGCGGATCTTGGTGATGACCCCTTCGGTGCGCAGGGTGTCATCACCTGCCAGGATGTACACCGGCCGGAACCGACCCGTCTTTAGGTCCTGCTCCAGGATCTCCTGGAAACCGGGTGTCTTGCTGCGTCCTGCGCGCGCGGCCATCACCAGTCCTCCACGACCTGGGCGAGGATATCGCGCACGATCTCCTCGGCCGCCTCCGCCCGCGCCGTTTCCTCGGAAGAACCCTGGGGATCATCCAGGACGTAGTTGCCGGTGCCGGTAAAGCGCTTGTTCTCGAACAGGGTCTTGCCCGTGTCCTTGAGGGTGAAGGTCAAAACCACCGAGATCAGGACCTTGTACTCGGTCACGGTCAGGTCCTGGCGGGCGAAGGCTTCCTGCAACTGGTAGTTGGTCACCCGGCCGCTGATGATGCTGTCGGCG
>JALUJS010000538.1 GCA_027056825.1 Candidatus Krumholzibacteriia bacterium
GCCGCCCCGAAGGCGCCCCCGGTCATGCCGCCCAGGTAGAGGGCCGGGGCGAAGATCCCGCCCGAGGCCCCCGAACCCAGGGTCACATCCACCGCCGCCAGCTTGACCACCACCAGCAGGGCCATCAGGCCCAGGGCCATGTGGCCGTCGAGGGCCCGGACCATGGAGCTGTAGCCCACGCCGTAGACCTGGGGGAACCAGATCAGCAGCAGTCCCAGGGCGACGCCGCCGAGCGCCGGCTTGCTCCAGGCGGGAATCCGCAGCTCGTCGAAGAAATCCTCGGTGGCGTAGAGGGTCTTGACGTAGACCATGGCCACCAGCCCCACCACCAGGCCCAGCAGCAGGTAGAAGGGCAGCTCCAGGCTGCTCTCCATGGCGAAGGGCGGTACGTCGAAGGAAGGCTTGGTGCCGAGAAATTCGCGGCTGATGGCCGTGGCCACCACGCTGGAGACGATGATGGGGCTGAAGGTCATCAGCGCGAAGTCGCGCATGAGGATCTCCAGGGCGAAGAAGGCCCCGGCGATGGGGGCGTTGAACGTGGCGGCGATGCCGGCGGCCGCCCCGCAGCCGATCAGGGTGCGCAGCCGTTGCGGGGAGAACCGCAGCCACTGGCCCAGGGTGCTGGCCATGCCGGCGCCGATCTGCACGATGGGGCCCTCGCGGCCCACCGAGCCGCCGAAGGCGATGGTGATGGCGCTGGCGGTGATCTTTACCGCCGCGACGATGGGCCGGATCACGCCCTTCTTGAAGACCATGGCGTCCAGGACCTCGGGCACGCCATGGCCCTTGGCCTCGGGCGCCCCGAAGTACACCAGGGGGCCCACGATCGCCCCGCCAGCCACCGGCAGCAGCAGCTTCTGCCACCAGGGCACGGCCATCAGCAGTTCGACGGTGTTCTCCCCGTGCCCCAGGACGAAGCCCTGGAAGAAGTTGACCATCCACCGGAAAAGGATGGCACCGAACCCGCCGGCCACGCCCACCACCGCGGCGATGACCACCATGATGGTGGTTTCGTCGGGCTCGAAGCGTTCGATCAGGCTGAAGAACGCGCGGCGCGCACGGCTGGGAGGCACGGCCGGAATCCTTTCGGATGCATGGTCCTTGTCGCGGTACGGCGGGCCAAACCTCGCAAATGTCGCGGCATCCGTCAACGTCCAAGCCCCCGACTCCGGCCCCGTTTTCCCGGCGTCCCGGAAAAAAATCATCGCTCCGGGAACTTTCGGACCATTTCAATCCGTTATCAGTGTGTCCAAGTCATCGTCGCCCATCAGGCGACCTGTGCCAATCGGTTAGGGAGGAAACACCTCATGCACAAAGGATTGAAAGGACTGATCCTCATCGCCGTCGTTTTGGCGGGAAGCGCCGCCGGCGTGGTCGGCAGTCAGGCCGCCGTCGTCGATTACGTGGGTTACGGATGGGAAACCGGAGGCCTCGATCCCAGTCAGCCGGGCGACATCTTCGCCGTGGCCGCCCTGGTCACGGACCTGGATCCCCTGTTCGAGGTGGATCTCGGCGCCAACGAGGTCACCCTGTTCATCGACGGCCTGGTCAGCCAGGGCGGCGTGACCAACAATGCCGGCACGACCACGACCGTCTACACCGGCGGCACCCTGGCGGTCTACGCCGATCCCTCATTCAACCACGATTGGGGCGTCAATCCGCCCAACCCCACCGTCCCGGGCAGTTTCACCGATGGTGAGCTGATCTTCGCCGGACAGTTCACGTCCTTCACCCTGGTGATGCAGTCAACCGGAAGCGGGGTGTTCCAGGGAACCCTCGACGCCACCGGTGGCTCGGCCCTGGCCGGTCCCTGTACGGGCTGCTCCTACACCATCGCCGGCGCCTTCAGCAGCCTGACCGGGGCCAACATTCCCTCCGGCTATGACGTGCAGGTGGACGGCATCCTCGAGGTGGAAGCCACCGTGGCCAACGAGACCAGGAGCTGGGGCTCGGTCAAAACCCTTTTCCGCACCGGAAACTAGGCGTCGTCACCCAAATCAGGCGGAGGAACCTGTCATGAAAAAGATTGCTCTTGCGACCATCCTTGCGACCCTGCTGGCCGGAAGCGCCCAGGCCGTCCAGTTCTTCGATTTCAGCGCCCAGGCCGTCATTCCCACTGACGTGGGCGGGGCGGCCGAAGCCTATGGCGTAATCCTCAACGGGGGCGCACCGGAATCCCCCCTGCCCCTGGATACGGCCAACTACCAGTACACGCTGGTGGTCACGGGCCTGACCATGGTCAGTTCCGGCTC
>JALUJS010000539.1:0-734 GCA_027056825.1 Candidatus Krumholzibacteriia bacterium
AAGAAAACGTGTACCCCAACTCGCTGGGACTCCTGTGGACGAAGATGTCGCGGTTCCTGGGGTTCGGCGAATACGGACAGTGGAAGGTCATGGGGTTGGCCGGCTATGGCAAGCCAGACCGGTTCTATGACGCCCTGCGGTCGTTCGTGAGCTACGACCAGGAGGGGAACCTCTCGGTGGACCCGCACGTGCTACAGCTTCGGGTCGACAAGTACGACCGGTTCGAGGAGCTGTTCGGGCCTCGGCGCATTCCTGGGGCCGATGTCAGCGACCGGGACCAGGACCTGGCAGCTGCATTGCAGAAGCTGACAACTGAAATCCTGCTCGCCTTCGCGAGCCACCTTCACCGGGTCACGGGCCGCGACAGGCTCTGCTACGCCGGAGGGGTTGCCCTGAACTGCGTGGCGAACCGTATTCTCATCGAGAAAGGTCCGTTCAAAGAGGTCTTTATCCAACCGGCTGCAAACGATGCGGGTACGGCGCTCGGTGCGTGCTATTACATCTGGAACCACAAACTTGGTAAGGAGAGAGCCGCGGCTCTCGATCACGTGTTCCTTGGTCCGGAATTCCCGCAAGAAGCCATGTCGTCCGCCCTGGAGGGCGAGCCAGCGGCAACGGTACGCGAGCTCGACCGCGACGAGGTGACCCGACAGGCTGCGGAGCTGATCGCTCGCGGCGAGATCGTCGCCTGGTTCCAAGGGCGCATGGAATTCGGCCCCCGCGCCCTGGGCAAC
>JALUJS010000539.1:744-2251 GCA_027056825.1 Candidatus Krumholzibacteriia bacterium
TATCCTCGCCGATCCCAGACGATCGGACATGGTCCACACCTTGAACGACAAGGTGAAGCACAGGGAGTTCTTCCGGCCTTTCGCTGCCAGTGTCCTTTCCGAAAAGGCCGATGAATGGTTCGAGATTCCGACTCCAAGCCCGGCCGACTCGTTCATGCTGTGCGCCAGACGTATTCGGAAGGACAAGATCGGAAGAATCCCGGCGGTCACCCACGTTGATGGAACGTGCCGGATCCAGCGGGTGCACCGGGAGACCAACCCGTTGTTTCATCGCCTGATCTGCGAGTTTGAGATGATCACCGGCGTCCCGGCGGTTCTCAACACGTCGTTCAACGATCGGGAGCCGATCATCTGCTCGCCAGAGGATGCGATTCGCACCTGTCTCAAGGCCGGCATCCGGTACCTGGTGCTCGGTGAGAGCCTGGTAGACTTTGGGGAGGAAGAGCTGACCGAAGAGCAGCTGTCGGAGCTCATCGCCGATTCCATCGTCAACCTCGGGGAGTTCGCCCAGGTACCGGTGATGCGGCCCTTCATGAGCCGATAGGTTCCGGGCCACCGCGGAGCCACCAATCTCCGTCATACGGCGGCGGAAAACGAGGAGCGGGTGTGACGTTGAACAAGCGCAGATTGACGCGAACGATTGAACCTGAGCCGATTCCCCTATGGAGGAGCGAGGGCGAGGGCTGGCCCGTCCGTGACTTCGCGTCCTCGCATGCGGACCTGCTCGACCCCGAGGAGCGCCGGTTCCTTCTCAGCCATGTCGAGGCCCTCCCGGCAGCGGGCGAATTATCGTGGGACTACCGGACGGTGCTGACGGCATCGGCGGAGCTGTCCTCTGATGCGAAGCCGGCGCTCGTCGCGCAGAAGATCGGTGCCCGATCGGCGTATCTTCCGGACAGATCACTTCAATTCAAGGGATGCAGGCCCGATCGAGATGCCGAGGGGTTCCCGTTCGAGAAGCTCCCGTTCGGTCAACAACGCATCGAGCGAACCACGATCCCATTTGGGGTGATGACCGCGGAAGCGGTGGTGCGTGAGATTCTGGGGTACTGCTTCGCTCGCGAGCACGGTATCGCATACCAGGCGACGCCGCTCTTCGTCTGGGAATACCACGACGGGGAAGCTTCCCTGGGATATTGCCTCGTGCTGTCGGTGTTGGGAGAAGAAAGGGTCGAGAGCCACCTGGAAAACCCGGGCTGTACCGTCGCAGAGGTGATCTCAGCTCAGAACCGTGGCTCGTGCGAGGGGACCGCCATCGTGCCCGGATCGGAGATCGGGCTTCGAGGAATCAATCTCTGGGCCTATGTCGAAGCAAAGGCACATCTGCTTGCCACCATGCATAGCCGGGGTGGTTTTCGCGGAGTGCTCAACAGCAACATCGGGAACGATGTCGTGTTGTGGAAGGACGGCGGGGCGTTCGACCTTCGCCTGTGTGATTTCGACTCGTTCTTCATGGTGGATCTACCGTCCCTGCCAACTCAGGGCTTCCTGGATGGGTTCTCCCTTG
>JALUJS010000540.1 GCA_027056825.1 Candidatus Krumholzibacteriia bacterium
GCGACTGCGGGCTGACCGGGCGCAAGATCATCGTCGACACCTACGGGGGCACCGCCTGCCACGGGGGCGGGGCCTTCAGCGGCAAGGACTGCACCAAGGTGGACCGTTCTGCGGCCTACGCGGCCAGGCACGTGGCCAAGAACGTCGTGGCCGCCGGACTGGCCGAGCGCTGCCAGGTGCAGGTGGCCTACGCCATCGGCGTCGCCGAGCCGGTCTCGGTCTCCGTGGAGACCTACGGGACCGGCCGGGTGCCCGATGAGCGCATCGTCGCGGCCATCGGCAAGGTGGTGGACCTGACGCCCAAGGGCATCATCGACCGCCTGGGCCTGCGCCGTCCCATCTACCGCCCGACCGCGGCCTACGGACACTTCGGGCGCGAGGACGTGGATTTCAGCTGGGAGCACCTGGACCTGGTGGATGCCCTGCAGCAGGCCGTGGGCTGATCCCGGCGCCGGGCTGATGAAGAAGAAGGCCGGTTCCCATGGGAACCGGCCTTCCTGTAGGTATTGGGCCGGGCTGTCAGGGTGCCGACACTGAGAAGTGCAGGGTGTCGTGCCGCGTCACCGCCCAGGCGGGATAGGTCACGTCCAGGACCACGTCGTATTCGCCGGGGTCGCCGAAGGCGAACCGCGGCTGGCGGGTCTGGTAGACGTGGTCTCCCGCGTCGTTCATGTGCCACTTGTAGATCATCTTGACGTAGTCGTCGGGGTTGTCCGGATCGATGTCGCAGGATTCCGCCCAGACGAAGAAATCGATGATGTCGGCGGTGGTCACCATCCCGTCGGGATAGCTGCTGGAGGCCTCGATCAGGAGGCTGTCGGCCAGCACCCTGACCGGGACGCTCCCGGAGGTGGTGTTGCCGTCGGGGTCCTTGGCCGTCACGGTCACCGTGTAGTCGCCGGGCTGCTCGTAGAGATTGTAGGCCAGGGTGGTGCGGCTGGCCGAACCGTCGCCGAAGTCCCAGGTGATCTCCAGGTTGTTGTTGCCGCCGGTGGCGTCCCCTGTCTCGTTGCCGCCGGTGACGACGGCGTAGCCCTCGACCTGCATCGGGGCGATGCCGCAGGAGGGGGAGACGTTGATCCGGGAAAAGACGGGCTTGGTCTCGTCGTTGCACCCGGCCACCAGCAGGGCAGCCAGCAACACGGCCGGAATCGGCAGCAGGCAGGATCGTTTCATGGGTTCGGTATTCTCCCTGTGGGGTGACTGGAATCCGTAGCCGTCCCGGGCGGCGCCCGCGAGGCTCCACCGGCCTGGTCGCATCAATCTACAAAGCTAGGATAGCCTGCACAAGTCGTCCAGTCAAATCGGGCGGGGTATTGGACTCAGCGGCGGGCCCTGACGAAGAGGACCAGGAACAGGACCAGGAAGAAGACGTTGCCCGCCCAGGCGGCCGGGACCGGCGGGATGGTCCCGGTGTGTCCGAGGCTCTTGCCGAAGTTCATGAACATGTAGTAGCCGAAGCTGACCAGCAGGGTCAGGCCGAACCCGGAGGCCACGGTGGTCTTGCGGGGGCTCGAGGCCAGGATGATCCCCATGAGGGTCACGATGATGTTCACGAAGGGGAACGCCAGGTTGAACTGGACGTCCACCATGCTCATCCGGGGGTTGCCCCCGCTGCGGCGCACCATGCGGATGTGGTCGTACAGCTGCCGGATGTTCATGTCCTGCCGTCGGATGCGGTCCTGGTAGAAGCTCTTGGGATCCACCTTGAGATCCGAGGCCACCAGCTTGTCGAAGCGGGTGACCGTCTCCTGTTCGCCCTGGAACCGGCGCCGGACCACACCCGGCAGGCTCCAGGCGCTGCCGGTCCACACCGCGCGGTCGGCGGCGATGATCTCGGTGACCCGGGCCCCGTCCCGGGTCACGATGCGCAGCCCCTGCAGGACCCCGGTGTTGGGATCGAACTTGTGGGCGTAGTACATGCGCCCGCCGGGTCCCCGCAGGGCGATATTCTCGGTGGGATTGATGGTGTCGGCCCGCTTGTGGATCTCCACCTCCCACACCTTGCGCTGCAGGATGTTGGCCTTCGGCAGCACGTATTCGTGCCAGCCGAGGGAGAACACCGTCAGCAGGAAGGAGGCCAGGACCAGGGGGCGGGTGACCTGCATGAGGGACCAGCCGGCGGCCATCAGGGCCGTCAGTTCGAGATAGCGGGCCATGGTGCCGACGGTGAACAGGACGGCCATCAGCACGGCGATGGGCAGGACGGTGTCGATGATCCAGGCGCCCTTGTACAGGTAGTACCGGGCG
>JALUJS010000541.1 GCA_027056825.1 Candidatus Krumholzibacteriia bacterium
ACCGCCTGTCCCGACAGGTTCATGAAGGTCTGGGGCTTGATCACGGCGGGGGCGTCGGCGTTATCGCCACCCCCGGCTTCCAGGTACGGCCCGGCGCCCGGTGAGAACTCCAGACCCAGCAGCGCCGCCACCCGGTCGGCGACCAGGAAGCCCAGGTTGTGGCGCGTCGCCACATAGCGCGCGCCCGGATTTCCCAGTCCTGCGATCAACCGTGCCATATGCCTCCACCCGGCGGTTAACCCGGATTATTGGATCGCGTAGCGATTCAATAATCCGGGTTAGGTAGTAACGGAAACGGCCGGCACCGCATCCGGGCCGGCCGTAACCATGCGTGTTCCGGCGAATGCGTCCCTACTCGCCGTCCTTCTTGTCGGCGTCGTCCGCGGCCCCGGCGGCCTCTTCGCCTTCGGCGCCCTCGGCACCCTCGGTGCCTTCTTCGCCCTCTTCACCCTCGGGAACCTCTTCCTCGAAGATGGTCTGGGCCTTGATGTTCAGGACCAGGAGGTCCGGGTCGGTGACCAGTTCGCCCACCGGCAGGTTGACGTCCCGGGCGAAGACCTTGTCGTGCAGCTCCAGTTCGGAGATGTCCACTTCGAGATATTCGGGCAGGTCGCGGGGCCGCACGGCGATTTCCAGGAAGTCCAGGGTCTGGGCCACCGTGGCTTCGCCGTTCTTGACGGCCTTGCACTCCCCGACGATCTGGATCTGGACCGGGACCGTCACGGGCACGCCGCGGGGAATCTCCATCAGGTCCACGTGCAGGATCTGGTCGGTGACGGGATTGCGCTGGATCTCCCGCAACAGGGCGGTGACCTCTTCGTCGCGGCCCTCCTGCTCGAGGTTGAACAGGGCCGTCCGGCCGCCCAGGTGATTCAGGATGACGCCGAAGGCGTGCCCGTCCAGGCTCAGAAGTTCGCTCTCGCGACCCTTGCCGTACAGCACGGCGGGGATGCGGCCGGCGGCGCGCATCCTGCGGTTGGCGTTCTTGCCGGTCTCGGACCGGGACTGGATTTCAAGGTTGATCAGGCCCATGGCGTCGTCTCCTTGGGGCTTGCGGTCCCCGGGGACCGGAAAAAGGGCTCGCCGCCCCGGGCGGCAAGGAACCTTTCGGCGCCGCGGTCACGGCCGGCGGCGCGCTCGTGGAAACCGGTCGGAAGGCCCTTTACTACGGAGAGCTACTCCGCACCGCCAACCGGATTCCGGCAAAGGAGGGCCAAAATAAGCACCGCCGGGCGAATCTGTCAAGCAGCCCCCGGCTACAGGAACAGCGCGCTGACGGTTTTTTCCAGGTGGATGCGCTCGATGGCGTCGGCCAGCAGCCCGGACATGTCCAGGACCTCGACCTTGGGACACTCGGCGAAGCGGTCGAAGGGGATTGTGTTGCTCACCACGACCTCCTTGACCGGCGAGGCGTTCAGCCGCTCCAGGGCCTTGCCACTGAAGATGGGGTGGGTACAGCACGCGGTCACCGAGCGGGCTCCCTGGTCCTCGATGCACGCCCGGACGGCGTCGCACAGGGTGCCGGCGGTGTCGATCATGTCGTCGAAGATGATGACGTCGCGATCCTTCACATCCCCGATGAAGTTCATGACCTCGGCCTCGTTGGGGCGCGGCCGGCGCTTGTCGATGATGGCCAGGCTGGCGTCCAGGCGTTTGGCGAAGGCCCGGGTCATCTTGATGGAGCCCACGTCGGGGGCCACCACGGCCAGGTTCTCCCGGGGCCAGTCGGCGAAATGCTTCAACAGGACCGGCGCGGAGTAGAGGTGGTCCAGGGGGATATCGAAGAAACCCTGGATCTGCGGGGCGTGCAGGTCGATGGTCAGCACGCGATGGGCGCCCGCGGTGGTGATCAACTCGGCCATGAGCTTGGCGCCGATGGGTACCCGCGGCTGGTCCTTGCGGTCCTGGCGGGCGTAGCCGAAGTACGGAATGACCGCGGTCATGCGCCGGCAGGACGCGCGCCGCACGGCGTCCATGAGCAGCAGCAATTCCATGATGTTGTCCGCCGGCGGCATGGTCGGCTGGACGATGAAAACATCCGTGCCGCGGATGTTCTCCTTGATCTTGATCTGGATTTCCCCGTCCGAGAAACGGTCGATGGCGACATCACAGAGATCCACGCCGAGGTGCCGGGCGATGCGGGCGCTCATCTCCGGATGGGCGGTCCCGCCGATGATCACCAGTTCATTGGACATGCATTCATCCGCTCGAGGTGGGAAAGGCGGATCGGGGA
>JALUJS010000542.1:0-3396 GCA_027056825.1 Candidatus Krumholzibacteriia bacterium
ACACCCGCCTGCGCAAGTACTCCAAGGGCATGCTCCAGCGCATCGGCCTGGGCCAGGCCCTGCTGGGCGACCCGGGCCTGCTGATCCTCGACGAGCCCATGTCGGGGCTGGATCCGGTCGGTCGCCGGCAGGTGCGCGAGCTGCTGCTGGAACTGCGGGACCGGGGCAAGACCATCATCCTCTCCTCGCACATCGTCCCGGACATCGAGATGCTGGCCGACGAGGTGGCGATCCTCAGCCGCGGCCACCTGGTGGCCCGCCACGCCATGTCCGAACTCAACCGCACCACCCTCTACGAGGTGCAGGTGGTGGGCAACCGCCGCTACGCCGAGCGCGTGCTGGGTGATTTCGCCTGGACCGCCCATGGCGAGGTGCTCCACGTGCAGGCCGACGGAGCGGGCGAACTGAACCGCCTGCTGTCGGTGGTCACCGCCGGCGGCGGCCGGGTGCTTGGCGTGGGGACTCGCCGCTCGGGCCTGGAGGAGATCTTCATGCAGACCCGGCGCGACCGGGGACAGGAAGCGCAACAGGAGGTGGCGCCATGAGCACCGTGGGCACCCTGGCCGTGGGCACCTTCCGCGAGACCGTCCGCGACCGCCTGTTCTACCTGGTGGGCTTTTTCGGCTTCGTGATGCTGGCCAGCACAGCCGTCCTGTCGCCGCTGACCATCGGCGCGCAGAGCAAGATCATGGTCGATGTCGGCCTGGCCGCCATGGCGGCCTTCTGCCTGCTGGTGGTGGTCCTGGTGGGCAGCAACATGGTCCGCAAGGAGATGGACAAGGGCACCATCGTGACCATCCTGGCCCGACCGGTGGGTCGCCGCCAGTACCTGGTGGGCAAGTTCCTGGGGCTGAACCTCACCCTGCTGTGCATGCTGGCGCTGATGGGCGTGCTCTTCTACCTGGTGCTCGCGGTGGCCCCGGGCAGTTTCTCGGTCTCCTACACCGGCGCCATCTACATGACCCTGCTGGAGATGGTGGTGATCAACTCGGTGGTCCTGCTGCTGAGCACGAGCGTCTCGGCGCCCCTGGCCGCGGTGGCGGCCCTGGGTGTTTTCCTCATGGGACACCTCAGCCAGTCCCTGCGGGACTTCGCCGCCATGCAGGGGACCCCGCTGCAGCAGAAACTCTTCAGCGGCCTGTACTACCTGATCCCCAACCTGGAAGTGTTCAACATCCGCGGCGCGGTGGTCCACGGGGATCCCGTCGGAACCGGCCAGTACGTGCTGGCCACGGTGTACGCCCTGGGCTACGCGGGCCTGATGATCATCACCGCCGGCGCGGTCTTCGGCCGCAAGGGGCTGCGATGAACGCCCGGATCGATCGCGGCAGGGTCATGCGGCCGGTGCTGGTCGTCATGTGCGCCCTGCTGATCTACGGGGCCCTGCTCGGGTACGACGGCATGCTCAGGAACGGGGAGCGGCAGGAACACCTGTACTTCCCGTCCGGCCGTTTCCTGAAGGAGGCGGTGGTGGGGTTCCGGGAGGCCGCGGCGGACTACCTGTGGTTCCGCTTCATCCAGTACTACGGCGCCTTCGCCAAGGGCCACAACGATATGCGGTATTTCGACCTGCTGGTGGACGCCATCACGCGCCTGGATCCCCGTTTCGTCGAGGCCTACCACTTCGCCTCGCTGGTGGCGTGGTCGGACCTGGGCAGCTTCCCCAAGTCCATCGACCTGCTCAAGCGCGGGGTCCTGCACAACCCCGACAACGCCAAGCTGCCCTTCCAGATCGGTTTTACCTACTACGTCTTCTACAAGGACTATCCCCGGGCCTCCATGTGGTTCGAGGCCGCCGCGCGCTGCAGCGACGCCACCGACCGCGAGGTGCGTTTCGCCGCCTTCGCCCGTCACAAGGCGGGCGACGAGCGGGTCTCCCTGGAGCTGTGGAAGGCGTTGCTCGATTCCACCGACAATCCCCAGATGATCGAGCTGGCCCGCAAGATGATCCGCGAGATCAGCGAGCGGCTCACCGGCGCGGGTATCCCGGTCACCGAGCCCGCGTTCGGACCACCGGCCCCGGAGGTGACGCCATGATCCCCGCTGTGTCCCAGGTCCAGGCCCTGCCGGCGGTGTCCGGCATGCCGGGCGCCTTCCTGTGGGTGACGGCCTCCTTCCTGGGAGCCTGTCTCGGCAGCTTCGGGAATGTCCTGGTCTACAGGTTGCCCCGCAACATCTCGGTGGTTCGTCCCCGTTCCCATTGTCCGGCCTGCGGTGCGCCCGTGGCCTGGTACGACAACGTGCCGGTGCTGGGCTGGCTGCTGCTGCGCGGACGCTGCCGGCGTTGCCGGGCGGCCATACCCGCGCGCTACCCGGTGGTCGAGGCCGCGGGGGCGGCGTGCCTGGCCGCGGGCTTCCTGCGCTTCGGTTGGTCGGTCCAGGGCCTGGCCGGCGGGCTGCTGCTGCTGATCCTGCTGCTGATCGCCATCATCGACTGGGAGCACATGATCATTCCCCACACCCTGACCCTGGCCGGGGTCGTCATCGGCCTGGGGGCCTCGCCGGCGGCGCCTCCGGGGCCGCGGGCCGCCCTGCTGGGGATCCTGGCCGGCGCCGGGATCGTGCTGGCGGTTTCCTACGGGTACAAACTGGTGCGCGGCCGTCCGGGCATGGGCGGAGGCGATGTGATGATGATGGGGATGCTGGGGGCCTTCGTCGGGCCCTGGGGAGTGCCCGCCGTGCTGTTTGCCGGGTCCCTGGCCGGGACTCTGTATGCGGTGCTGTGGGGGAGCAGGAAGGACGATGGCGCCGCAAAGCTTCCTTTCGGTACCTTCCTGGCCGTGGCGGGAGCCGCGGTCTACTTCTACGGCGGGGAAATTCTTTCCTGGTACCTGAATCTTTTTTGACGCCGGGGGACGTCGCGCCCGCCCGGCCGGGGTGGCCCGACCTGCGGCGGCTGAGGGGGGTTGCCGCGGAAAGCGGGAATATTGACGAGATCCGTGTTTTAGGACTCAAGGCCTTTTTTCCCCCGCCGAAAGTACAAGTGGCATGCATGTTGCGGTAATCCCCGAGGATCACCGCGGCCGCCGGGCCTATCCGGCATTTCGCACGAACAGCAAGGCAGGCTTGACATGTTCGGATTTCTCAACAAGAAACGGAAATCACTCATCGGCATGGACATCGGCTCCAATGTCGTGAAGTGCCTGCGCCTTGACCTGTCGGGTCCCCGGCCGGCGCTGACGCACTTCGGCATGGCCGACCTGCCGCCCGAGGCGATCGTTGACGGCGAGATCATGGACCGCGAACTGGTCATCGAGGCCATCCGCGAGGCCGCCGACCGCGCCGAGCTTCCCAACGATCCGGTCGCCAGCGCCGTCGCCGGGCGGGCCGTGATCGTCAAGAAGATCGTCATGGACAAGATGAGCGAGCAGGACGCGCGGGAAGCCATCTACTGGG
>JALUJS010000542.1:3406-7463 GCA_027056825.1 Candidatus Krumholzibacteriia bacterium
CGCGGCCCCTTCGATATCGACGACATCACCCTCGACTTCCAGAGCCTCCAGGAGGACATCGGCGCGGACCAGATGGAGCTGCTGCTGGTGGCCGCCAAGAAGGACATGATCCTGGGCTACGCGGAGCTGATCCGCGACGCGGGCTTCAACCCCATGGTGATCGACGTGGCGTCCTTCGCCAACCAGAACGCCTGGGAATACCTGCTGAACCACCAGGAGGAGGAATTCGAAGATTCCGCAGACCAGGCCGAGGCGCAGGACGAGGAATTCGGGGACGAGGACGAGGCGCTGGTGGACGAGGGCGGGGACGTCGAGACCGTCGCCCTGCTGGACGTCGGCGGCGGGGTGACCAACGTGCACATCGTCAAGGACGGCGTGCCCCTGTTCACCCGCGACCTGCCCCTGGGCGTGACGAACTTCGTCGAGGAATTCCAGAAGCAGCTGGGTTTGACCTACGAGACCGCCCAGCGCGTGGCCCGGGGCGACCTCGAGGGCGTGGACGCCCAGCTCGTCACCGAGATCGTGCACACCGTGGGCTCGGAGATCTACGACGGGCTCGAGCCGAGCCTGTCCTACATGAAGACTGCAGGCGAGAGCGAGGGCTTCGACCGCATCGTCCTGAGCGGTGGCGGCGCGCACCTGCCGGGCCTGTTGGCCTTCCTGGCCGAACGCTACGGGGTGCCGTGCGAGGTGGCCGACCCCCTGCAGGCCCTCGACTATGAACCGGACCTGTTCGCCGCCGGCGAGGCCGAGGAGCTCGGCCCCATGCTGACGGTCGGGGTGGGCCTGGCCCTGAGAGAGGGGGTCTGAGGATGATTCGCATCAATCTTCTGCCGCGTGAGGAGATCGTCACCACCCGCGCCTGGAGCATTCCCCAGGTGGGAAATTTCGCCCCGCTGGCCCTGGTGGTGGCAGCCCTGCTGACCTGCGGCGTGGTGCACCAGCTGCAGGCCGGCCGCATCAACCGGTTGCAGCAGACGGTGGCCGAGGAGGAGGCCGAGACCCGGCGCCTGGCCCCGGAGATCGCCAAGATCAAGCGGCTGAACCAGCAGCGGAAGGACCTGAACGACCGCCTGGACGTCATCACGGAACTGGACCATGACCGGTACTTCCGCGTGCACCTGCTGGACGAGCTGAACCGCAGCATGCCGGACAACATGTGGCTGACGAATTTCGAGGAGAACGGGGACGGGAGCTACTCCGTGGAGGGCGTGACCTTCTCCAACTTCCTGGTCAGCGACTTCCTGCAGAACATCACCAACAGCCCCTGGTTCGGCAGCGTGAACCTGCTGGTCGCCGAGAAGGGCGAGATCGGGGACGTGAGGGTCGTCAAGTTCAAGGCCCAGGCAACGACCACCCGGCCGGCCGCCAACGGGCTGGAAGGCTAAGGAAGGAACGCCATGGATATCGATGTCAAGGATCCCAAATTCCTCCGCTGGGCAGGATCGGTGCTCGTGGTGCTGGTGGTGGTGCCGATGTACTTCATGTCGGCGTCCTACCCCTTCACCTACAAGTCCGGCCAGGCCCGCCTGCAGCAGCTCGACGCCAGGCACCAGAAGCTGAGCCGGGACCTCGAGAAGGCCCGCCTGCTGGTGCGCAACCTGGACCGCGTGGAGCAGGAGTACAACACCCTGCACGAGCAGTGGCAGGTGGCCAGCACGCTGTTGCCGGATGAGAACCAGATGCCGGAGCTGCTGCGCAAGGTCACGGCCGCGGGCCAGCAGTCCGGGGTGGCGTTCACGCTCTTCAAGCCCCAGACCCCCACGCCCAAGGGCTTCTATTCGGACAACCCCATCGAGGTGTCCATCGAGGGCGGCTACCACCAGACCGGGATCTTCCTCAGCCGCCTGGCCAACCTCAACCGCATCGTGAACGTCTCGCGGGTGCGGATGAAGGGCGAGCAGGACCAGGATACCAAGCCGTTCACCGTCAAGACCGACATGGTGTTGACGGCCTACACCCTGAATCCGGGCCAGTCGGCCCATCCCGAGCTGGAGGGCCAGGGCACCAAGACGCTCGCCCAGGCCGAAACCAAGAACCAGGCCGCAAGGCCCAACGGCGCCGCGAGCGCGGGGCACTAGGGGTGATCACGATGAAGAAACGCCATGTCATTTGCGGCGTGAACCTGCTGGTTGCCCTGTGCATGTTCGCGGGCACCGCGGTCACGGCCGCCGAGCAGCAGGCTCCGGCGACAGGCTCGGTTTCCCCGTCCCAGCAGTCGCGGGACCGCATCAACGCCATCCGGGAGAACGAGTTCTTCTACCAATCCTACGGACGGCAGGATCCCTTCAAGATCCTGGTGGCCGGGGAATACGAGCAGGCCCAGCCGGGCGATCTGCTCGATGTGAACAGCGCCCGCCTGGTGGGCGTGATGTGGGGCCAGGACGACCGCTTCGCCCTGGTCGAGAACGGAGACGGTTTCGGTTACATCCTGCGTGTGGGCGATCGCATCCGCAACGGACGCATCGTCAGCATCCGCAAGAATTCACTTACCGCGCGGGTCACTTTGTACGGGATCACCAGCAAGGTGGTTCTCAAGCTGGAAAAATCGGAGGGTTGATCATGTTCGGACGGATCCGTTTGGTTTCGTGTGCGATTCTTGCGCTGGTGCTCGTGGCGGGCGCGACCGTGGCGGCCCCGGACGGCGGCGCCGCCGTCGAGGCCCGTGAGGGATACCTGACCCAGCCCATCAGCCTGGATGTCCAGGACGCGGAGATCAGCACCGTGCTGCGCTCCATGGCCGGTTTCGCCGGCGTGAACATCGTGGCTTCCCCGCGCGTGACCGGCAAGGTCACCGTGAAGCTGGAGGAGGTGCCCTGGGAAGAGGCCCTCAATGTGATCCTGCGCGCCCACAACTTCGATTACATCGAGGAGAACGGGATCTATCGCATCGACACCGCCGAGGACCTGCGCCAGGAGAAGCTGGCGAGCGAGCGGGCGCGGAAGCAGGTCGAGGACCTGGCCGCCCTGCGCCTGGGTCTGGTCAAGCTGCGCTACGCCAACGCGGACGAGGTGAAGGACGCCCTGGAGAAGATGCTCAGCGATCGCGGCAGCATCGACGTCGACGTGCGGACCAACAGCCTGCTCATCAACGATATCCAGCAACGGGTGGAGCTGATCAAGGACATGGCCGTCAAGCTGGACAGCAAGACGCCCCAGGTCGAGATCAACGCCCGCCTGGTTGACATCGACCAGAAGGCCACGCAGGAGCTGGGCATCAACTGGTCCCTGATGAACTTCCAGAGCCCGGGCAACAATATCTACGGCGGCGGCCAGATCACCAACGAGGTCCAGAACCCCGCCGGCGACGTCCGGGTCGGTACGGTCCAGGACTGGGGTGATCTCATGGTCACCCTGCAGGCCCTGGAGAACGACAACAAGGCGCACCTTATCAGCAACCCGGTGATCACCACCACCGACAACCGCGAGGCGAGCATCCTGGTGGGCCAGAAGATCCCCCTGATCGTCTCCGACCAAGCCGGCAACGCCATCACCCAGCTGACCACCATCGGCATCATGCTGAAGGTGACGCCGCACATCAACAACGAGAACCGCATCACCCTGGACATCCACAACGAGGTCAGTGATCTCTCCAGCCAGGCCACGGTCCAGGGCGGCGTGATCATCAACACCAGCGAGTCCGACACCAGGGTCCTGGTGGAGGACGGCCAGACCGCCATCATCGCGGGCCTGGTGCGCAAGGTGGACAGCAAGCTCTACACGGGTATTCCGGTCCTGCAGGACCTGCCTGTGCTGGGCGCCCTGTTCCGACACAGCACCGACACCAAGGCCAGCCGCGAGCTGGTGGTCTTCGTGACCCCACGCATCGTCACGGACGATTACATGACGCGGCCCACGCTGACCGATCGCTCCATGGGGACCTACTATCCGGAGGACAGCAATATCGACTGACCCTCTTCCGCAAGAGGTGAAAGGACCCCGGGACGTTGTGCCCCGGGGTCCTTTGTATTAGCATGCGGACCATGTGGACCAGCTTCATCGGATTCATGGGCGTCGGCAAGAGCACGGCGGCCCGGCGCCTGGCGGCGCTGTCCCG
>JALUJS010000543.1 GCA_027056825.1 Candidatus Krumholzibacteriia bacterium
CGCGTCATACGGCTGGCCCGGGAAGCGGGGAGTTTCGACGGCCGCTGGGACAGCCGGGTGATCCACATGCCCCTGGGCGTGCGGGCCAGGGTCCTGAAAGCTGCCGTGGGCGTGTTGCGCGCGGACAAGGAGAACGCCTAGCCCGCTGTGGCCGGGGAGAAATATCCTACTGACCGATCAGCACCGGCATCCCCATCCACGGCCAGATCTTCCACACGAACACCCCGAGCACCACCAGCAGCATCACGCTCGGCGGGATGCCCCACAGGAAGAACTCCCGCGTGCGGAACTGACCGCTCTCGAAGGCGATGGCGTTGGGGGCCGCGCCCACCAGCAGCATGAACGGCATGCCCGCGGCGGCCAGGGCGGCGAACATCACGATCTCCGGTTCCACGCCGATGAACGGGGCCATGACCAGGGCCACCGGCAGGGTGATGGCGATTGCGGCCACGTTCATGATGAAGTTCGTCATCACCAGCACGAAGAACGCGATCCCCATGATGAACACCAGCCAGGGCGCCTGGCGGAACCAGCCCAGCCAACCGATGGCCAGCCACTCCGCGGCGCCGGTCTGCCACAGGCAGAACCCGATGCTCATGGCCCCGCCGAACAGCAGGACGATGTTCCAGGGCACCGCCTCCAGATCCTTCAGGCCGAGGATGTCCAGCAGGAAGAAGAGCATCACCGCCGTGAGGATGATGGCGCTTTTGTTCACATGGCCCAGCGCCGGCACGAAGGCCCGCAGGCTCAGGGCCACCACCACGGCCAGGGCGATGACCAGGGTGGCCATCTCCCGCTTGGTGACCCGTCCCAGTTGACCGGACAGGCCGCGGGCCTTCTCGCGCAGGCCGGGCAGGCGTTGCCGCTCGGGCGGGAAAACCACGCACACGTAGGCCCACAGCAGGACCACCATCAGGGCGCCCAGCGGGAGCATGAAGAAGGAAAGTTCGAAGAAGGAGATCTCCTGGCCGGTCAGCTCCTTGAAGAACCCGATGGCCACCGCGCCGCGGGCGGCGCCCAGCAGGGTGATGATGCTGCCCGCCCCGGCGGTCCACGCCATGCCGATGAACAGCCCCTTGCCGAATACCGTACGGTGCCCGTTGGGCTCGTAGAGGTTGTGCACGATCAGCAGCAGGGGAAACAGGGCCGCGGCCACGGCGGTGTGGGCCATGAAGAGGGTCAGAAAGGCGGTCAGCGCGAAGGTGCCCAGGTAGATCAGCCGCGTGTCCTCGGAGATGTGGGACAACACGTAGAACGCCAGGCGGCGGGTCAGGCCGGTCTTGACGAAGGCCGCGCCGATCAGCAGGGAGCCGAAGATGAACCACACCGACGGATCCATGTAGTCTGTCAGGGCGGTGCGGGTATCGCGGATCAGCCACAGGGACTGGATCACCCCGATGCCGATGGCGGTGATGCCCACGGGGATGACTTCGAAGACCCACCAGATGCCCGCCAGCAGGAACAGGCCGAGGGCGGCCTTGCCCTCGTGGGTCAGCAGGACGGGGTTGCCGTGGGGATCGCTGACGGCGGGAAAGTCGGGCGCCACGACGATGGCCGTGAAGATGGCAAGGCCGAACAGGAAGGGGATCAGGCGTTTGCGCGAACGGAAGATCATGCGGTCCCGTCGTCCCTTCCGGCGGCATGGCCGGTTGCGTCGGATGTGGCACAGCGGCGCGTCACCACCAGCGGGAACTCGAGCTGCGGGTCGATGCCGGTGATCGGATCACACCGCACCGGATCGACAAGCCCACAACCGGCGAGCATGGCGTCCAGGTCGGTGTCGCTCCAGCCCTGGTGGCACTGGCAGTATTCCTGCAGGTTACCCGAATCGATCTCCAGAATCCAGTGCACATGGGATTCGGTGCGGACATCGGCATGCCAGGCGTATTCCTGAAGCCACAAGTGGGGTTCGTCGCAGAAGGGGGAGGTCGGAACCAGTTCCCAGCTCGTGCCGCCCTCGGTGACGAAGTGTTCCAGGGGCTGATACTCAAGGACAAACAGGCCGCCCGGCCGCAGGCAGGCCGCCAGGGGGCCGATGATCTCCGGTGCGCGCGCGGCGGAGAAGCCGTGGAAGTCGCCGAACCACCACGTCACCGCGTCCGCCGGGCCGTACGCGCCGGTCACCCGTTCCGGCAGGTCAGCCGGCAGGTCCTCGAGATCGACCGCCAGGAAGCGGCAATCAAGGCCGGTGCCCTCGGCGATGTCGCGGGCATGCTCCAGGGCGGCCGGGGCGATGTCCAGGCCCGTGGCCCGGTGCCCGCGGCGGGCCAGGTCGTGGCAGTAGAGACCGGGACCGCATCCGATGTCCAGGATGTGCAGGGGACCTGCGGCTCCGGCTCCGGTGGCCTGCAGGGTCTGCAGCAACCACTCCACGTGGGCGGAAACCACCTCCGGCCGGCGGGTGCCCCGGTCGGTGGTTGGGTCCAGGTGCACGCGCAGCATGCGGCGGCTGAAATCGGGATCGGACCAGGGGATGGGGGCCGGACCGGCCCAGGGTTGCATAAGGCGCCGGGCCCGGTCGATGTGGCGCAGGGCCCGGGTGTGCTTGTTGGCGAACGGCGACAGTCGCATGGTGGGTGACGCCTCGTGTTGACGTTTCCGGTTCCGGCGGGTTATCCCCAGGCCCGCGGAAGGAAGTGGGGCCCGCCCAGACGGCGCCAGGCGGGCGATTACGCCGGGATTATGCGGACAGGAGCCCGGGTTTTCCACCGTCAATCCCGGTTATCCCCAGGTTTTCCCGCATGGGACGCCGGTTACCCGGAGAGTTGTCCCCGGGTTGTCCACAGGATTGTGAAACTGCGGGACCGCGGGAGTTGGGGAATCGGCCCGGACATGATAAATTCAGGCTTCCCCTGAAGCCATCATCCCAGAGGATATGCCTTGGAAATGAAGCCCCAGCAGCAATCGCCCTCCGCCGCCGCGGCCGCCGACGAGCGCCGCCAGCTGCACTCGGCCTTCGGCTACGACCGCTTGCCCAAGGACCGGCGCCCCCCGTTCAGCGAGGAGGCCGAGCAGGCCGTGCTGGGCGCGATCATGGTGGATCGCGAGGCCGTGGGCCTGGCGCGCGAGCGCATCACCCACACCGATTTCTACCGGCTGGAGCACCAGATCATCTTCCGGGCCATGTGCAGGCTGTACGAGAACGACCAGGCCGTCGACCCGATCACCGTGGCGGACATGCTGCAGAAGTCGGCCGAGGACTTCCTGGACAAGAAACAGCTCCAGGCCTTGCGGGGGCGGGATCTGCTGGACCTGGTGGGAGGGATGGACTTCCTCATCGACCTGGCCGGCATGATGGGCACCGCCGCCAACGTCTCCTTCCACGCGGGGATCGTGAAGGAGAAGGCGGTGCTGCGGCATTTGATCTCGGTCTCCACGGGCATCGCCAGCGAGGCCTACGAGGGGCGCGACGAGGCGGCCGCCATCCTGGACCGGGCCCAGGGCCGCATCTACGAGATCAGCGAGCAGTCCGAGTCCGAGGGTTTTTCCGGCGTCGAGCGCATCGTGCCCAACACCTTCAAGTCCATCGAGGAGGCCTTCCAGAACAACTCCGACGTGACGGGCCTGCCCACCGGCTTCGCCGAGCTGGACCGCAAGACCGGCGGGTTGCAGAAATCCGACCTGGTCATCCTGGCGGCGCGGCCGACCATGGGCAAGACCTCCCTGGCGCTGAACCTGGCCTACAACGTGGCCGTGGGCTCGGGCAAGTCCGTGGGCATCTTCAGCCTGGAGATGAGCCGCGAGCAGCTGGTCATGCGCATGCTCGGCAGCAGCGCGGGCTTCAACCTGCACAACCTGCGGCGCGGCAAGCTGCGGGCCGAGGACTGGCCGCGGCTGACCGCCGCCTGCGAACAGCTCTCCAAGGCGCCCATCTTCATCGACGACAACAGCGGCATCTCGGTGCTGGAGATGAAGGCCAAGGCGCGGCGCCTGAAGCAGCAGCACGGCCTGGACCTGATCATCATCGACTATCTGCAGCTGATGAGTTCACCCGGGCGCGTGGAAAACCGCCAGCAGGAGATCTCCAACATCAGCCGGAACCTCAAGGGCATGGCCAAGGACCTGGACGTGCCCGTGCTGGCCCTCAGCCAGCTGTCGCGGGGCGTGGAGGCGCGCACCGACCACCGGCCCATGCTCAGCGACCTGCGCGAGTCCGGCGCCATCGAACAGGACGCCGACCTGGTGATGTTCATCTTCCGGGAAGAGGTCTACAAGCCCGACGACGAGACGGTCAAGAACATGGCCACCATCATTATCGGGAAACAGCGCAACGGCCCCATCGGCTCCTTCGACCTGCACTTCCACAAGGAGTTCACGCGCTTCGCCGACCTGGCGCGTTAACCCGGATTATTGAATCGCTACGCGATTCAATAATCCGGGTTAAGGGCCGGGGCTATCTCCTGGTGTCGAACATGCGCAGCAGGAGCGAGAACTGGCCGTCCAGGAGCTTGTTCCGTTTCCGGCCGGCCGGCCCGTCGTCCCCCGGTCGCCAGTCCGGGGAGGCGGCTTCCAGGGCCCGTCGCAACTGCCACGACCGCTCGAAGCTCCGCCCGTCCAGCACCTCGAGGGCCTCGATCTGTCCCTGTGTCAATCCCATGTCATGCCACGCCGAAGGATCGTGGGCCCGCATATCGACACGCCACGACCCGATCTCCGACAGTTCGAGAACGGTCCTGATATCCTCTGGGGACAGGCGGGTCATGGCGGCGACCTGGCGCTGCATGTCGCGGGCGTTGTCGCGGGGGGCGAGCTCGTCGAGGTGCGGGTCGGAAACGCCCCTGCGGGCGAGTTCCTCGATCACCGCCCGGTCCAGGCGGTAGGGGACCGGTGCGAAGACCTTCTGGGCGAAAACGTTGTCCATGAAAAACAGCAGCAGGAAGGACAGCACGCCCGCGAGCAGGGGGGTGGCGAGCCACCCGAGGGAGATCTCGCCCAGCACCTTGTAACGGATGCCGATGCCCTTGAAGAGGCTCAGGCCCACGATGGCGCCCACCACGGCCTGGCTGCTGCTGACCGGAACCAGGGGAAAGGTCGGTAGGCCGTGGCCGGCCAGGAAGATCTCCAGGCCCTCGGAGGCGAACAGGAAAAGGGTCAGGGAGTGAGCGGCCACGATCACCAGCGCGGGCACCGGCGAGATCTTCACGATACCGCCGCCTACGGTCTTCATCACCCGCTCCGAGTAGGTGAACACGCCCACGGCGATGGCGACGCCGCCGAGGAAGAAGAGCTGCTGCACGGCCGTGACCCGCAGCCACCCGAACAGGGTGAGGTCGTGGAAGGGGTTGTCCGGCACGAAGACGCCCATCACGTTGGCGATGTTGTTGGCCCCGAGGCTGTACGAGCCGAACGCGCCCATGAGCAGCAGGCCCCAGCGGGTGCCGAAGTCCAGCCGCAGGAGGTGGGGCTTGGAGACGCGCAGGGCCACGCGCACGAGGATGAAGAGCACCACCGCCATGGCGCCCGACAGCAGTGGGCAGGCCACCCAGGTGGTCACGATCTTGGTCAGGGAGGAGGAGTCGGTCAGGCTCGCGGAGTAGAAGTTCCACCCGATGATCGCCCCGACGATGGACTGGGAGGTGGACACCGGCAGCTTCAGCCGCGTCATCAGGAAGGTGGTCAGGGCCGAGGCGAGGGCCACGGTGAAGGAGCCGGCCAGAGCGTTGACCGACCCCAGCTTGCCCAGGGTGTGTGCGGCGCCGGCGCCGCTGATGGTGGCCCCCAGGATCACGCACACCGAGCAGACCGTCGCCGCGGTGCGGAACCTGATCATGCGCGTGCCCACGGCCGTGCCGAAGACGTTGGCCGCGTCGTTGGCGCCCAGGGACCAGCCCAGGAAGAGTCCGCTGCTGAGGAAGAAGAGGATCTCCACCACGAACCCCTCAGATCGTGCGCTTGATGGAGTAGATCGCCAGGCGGTCGGCGACCTCCTGGGCCTTGTCCGACACCTTCTCCACGTTCAGGGCGAAGTAGCGCAGGTGGATCTTGTGGGCCAGGTCCAGGCTGCCGGCGAAGACGGCGCGCTTGAGGGCGTCGCTGATCAGATCGGCCTCCTTCTCGAAGTGGTGCACCTTGTAGAGGTTGTCCTTGACCAGGTCGGCGTCCCGGAAGAAGGCGCGGGCGCATACGATCACCGCGTCCACGGCCGCCGCGCTGGCGTCGGTCAGCTTGGCGAACTCCGCGTGGAACTCGGCGGGGATCTCCGGTTGCTCCACCGAGAACTGGTAGAGGCTGGTCTTGGCGGTGTCGATGATGTTGTCGGTGTGCTCCAGCAGGCCCAGCACGTCCCCGCGGTGCTCGGGGATCAGGGAATGCCGGTAGAGGTTGGCTTCGACGTCCTTGCTGATCTTGTCGGCCCTGTTCTCGAGCTTGTCGATCTTGGCGATGGCGGCCTCGAAGTCCGTCACGTCGCCCTGGAGATAGGACTTCACGCCGGCCTGGTACACCAGGCCGCCCTCGCCCACGGTGTCGAGGAACTCGTCGATCTGGGCTTCCATGACGCGGCTTGACTTGAACAGGGGCATGCCGGCTTCCTCCGGGTTGCGGTCCGCTACCAGGTCGTGAACGGTCGGACGGCCAGGTTCGAGTTGTAGTACCTGGGGTCCCCCGTCACCTCTTCTGCGACCCATGCGGGTTTGTCGATTTCCTGCGTCTCGGATTCCAGTTCGCATTCGGCGACCACCAGGCCCGCATTGGCCCCGTGGAACTCGTCGATCTCCCAGGTGAGGCCGCCGTGCTCGACACGGTACCGGGTCTTCTCCACCAGGGTCTGCCCGCAAAGCTCCAGCAGTTGCAGGCCATCGTCCAGCGGGATGTCGTACTCGAATTCCGGGCGGGTGGCTCCGACGGTGCGGCCCTTGATGGTCAGGGTGGCGCGGCCGCCCATGATGCGCACCCGCACCACGCAGTCGGTCCCGGCGCCCAGGTAGCCCTGGCGGACGGGGACCCCGGCGGCCCTGGACTTCCACCGGGTATCGGTCACCAGGAACTTGCGTTCGATTTCCGTGCCCACGTTCCACCTCGCCCCGGTCGCGTCCACTTATCTGAATTCAGGGTGAACGCTACCATATCCCGCAGCCGATGGCACTCATCAACCCGGATCAGCCGTCGAAGCAGTAGTGGTTGCGGAGGGTGGCGTAGACCGCCGCGAAGTCTTCGGACTGTTCGGTGATCTGGAAGCCGATGGCCCAGAGGTCGGGGTTCACGTCCGGCCGGCACCACTTCACGCGGGCCTTCAGGGTGATCGCGCCCCCGCAGCAGAGATCCGTGGGCAGCTCCAGCCGGATGGAAAACTCGTCTCCCTTGACCAGGGGGGTGTCGGAAGTGACCCGGATTCCATACTCGGAGATGTCGACAAGGTGGCCGAGGGTCGAACCCGTCAGCTGGTCCAGGACCCTGGTGTGGTAGATCGTGTTGCTCCGGGGAGCAAGGCGGCGGTTGGGCATTGGGGCGACCCCTTAGGT
>JALUJS010000544.1:0-404 GCA_027056825.1 Candidatus Krumholzibacteriia bacterium
CCCTCTACCGTGACCATCCCCTGGTCCTGCCGCCGGAAGGCACCCCCGAAAGCCTGGCGAAGCTGGACTACAACCAGGTGCGCCTGCTTTACCGCCGGGCCTTCCAGCCGCCGAACCTGGTGATCTCGGTGGTGGGACCGGCGACGCATCAGGAACTGAAGGACACCCTGGAAAGGCTCCTGCCGGGCGAAGGCGAGCCCGGTCCGGACCTGCCGCCATTGCCTGAGACCGTCGCCCCGGACACCCTGACCGACAGCGTTGGGGGCGAGATGGCCGCCATCCGCCTGGGCTCGATCCTGCCGGTGGATCCGGACGACGCCGCGGCGCTCTCGCTGGCGGTGGCGATCCTCTCGGACCGCATGGCCATGGACCTGCGGGAGAAGCGGGGCCTGAGCTACAGCGTG
>JALUJS010000544.1:414-7456 GCA_027056825.1 Candidatus Krumholzibacteriia bacterium
CGAGGGCCGGACCATGATGAGGCGCCTGTCCAGCATGGGGCAGGCCTACTACCTGGCCATGGCCGAGTTGGACCACGACCTGCCGGGCTACCTGAAGGCCGTCACGCGCTACGACGACGTGACGCTGGACGATCTGGTGCGGGTCAGCAGCCGCTACCTGGCGACCCTGCCGCTGGTGACGGTGGTCGTGGACTGATCAAGGGTTCGGCCCGCCGTGATCTCCGGGGCCATGGGGGCAGATGCGGTCGAGGATGCAGTCCTCCATGCGCTTGGCCTGCTCCCCGGTGGGCGTCTCGTCCAACTGGCGGCGGGCGCCCAGTCCCAGGCGGCGGATCTGGTCGGTATAACGGCGGCAGTGGACGCACATCAGCAGATGCATCTTCAGTTGCAGCCGGCCCCAGAACCCCAGGTCCAGGTCCTCGGCCACGATGTGTGAGACTTCCTTGCACTTGAGCATCGGCTTGTCCTCTACGCTCCGGTGATGTCGCGCTGTTCCAGGCATTCGCGCAGGCTGTTGCGTCCGCGGTAGAGCAGCACCCCCAGGTTGGTGCGGCTGACTTCCAGGGCGGCGCAGATCTCTTCGCTGGTCATTCCCTCGACTTCCCGCAGCACGAAGGCCAGGCGCTGGTCGGTGCTCAGACCCCCCATGCAGTCGGCGAGGTGGCGCCGGATCTCGTCGTCGTAGGCGTTCCGGTCGGCGGCGCGCGGGGGCGCGGCCCACATGCCGTCGGGACGGAAGCGGCTCTCCATGACCATGTCGATGTCGTCGTGCCGGTCCGCGCGCCCGGTGTCCCGCCTCATTTCCGAAATCTTATGATAAAGGATCCCGAACAGCCAGGTGCGCACGTGTGATCTTCCGGCGAAGGAATCGATCTTCTCGATGAAGGTCACGAAGGTGTTCTGGACGGCGTCCTCGGCGGCGTGGACGCCGAGGCCGGCGCCGCGGGCGGCGCGGTAGACCTGCGGCAGGTAGGCCTCGGTCAACAGGCGCAGGGCGTCCTCGTCACGGCGGCGCAGCCGGTCGATGAAGGAGGGGTCCGCAAAGACGTCTGTGGTCCTGTCCTGGGCCAATCCCGGTTCCTCTGGTGAATATCCGAAGCCAATCCCGCGTTCGCGGCGCCAATACACAAAGTCGAGCCAAGGGGCCGGACCCGCAATCCGGGCTAAGGAGCAAACCAATATTGACCGGGAGAATCAAGTGTGGAATCCCACGCGGCCCCGGGTCCATCTTTGCCCGGTTGATCCGGCGGCTGCAGCGGGCTATCCTGCAGGAACAGATATCGATCCAGGAGCGGTCCATCACCCCGGGAGGGCGGAATGTCTGACCTGTCGCGCCGTTGTTTCCTGCTGCTGTCGCTGGCCCTGGCCACCCTCGCCGGGACGGTCGCCTGCCGGGCCGCCGAGCCCCTGCCTGTCATCGCGCACACGGTGAAGGCCGAATTCGACCTCACCAACCACACCGTGCGCATCCAGGACCGGATGGAGGTGCCGCCGGGCATCGCGTACCTGCGCCTGGGCGACGGTTTCGAGATCGAGGACATCCTGCGCACGGACCGCGAGCGCCCCGATCCCCGCATCGTGATCAGCAGGGAAGAGGACGAGGACGGCCCCTGGCAGAAGCTGTCCTGCGCGAAGATGGGCCTGGATCGCACGGGAGGCTTCCTGCTGCTGGTCTACTCGGGCCGGTTCCACCAGCCCACCGACGAGGTCGTCTTCTCACGGGAGAACGTGGGCGGCGAGATCACCGCCACCATCGGGTCCGAGGGCATCTACATGTCCGCGGGCAGCGGCTGGCTGGTCGGCAACCCCGACGCCATGGCCACCTTCGACATCACCATCGACACCCCCATGGGCTACGAGCCCGTCACCCAGGGCCGACGCCTGGAGCACGAACCCCGCGGGGACGTCCTGCGCACGCGCTGGCGGGCGGAGCACCCCTCGGACGGGCTGAACCTCATCGCCGCGCGTTTCGTGGTGCATGAGAAGACCCTCCCGGACGGCGTGGCCTGCTACACCTACTTCCTGGAGGACGACCCGGACCTGCGCGCCCTGTACGAGGAACGCACCGGGGCCTACCTGGCCATGTACGAGGACATGATCGGGCCCTATCCCTACGCCAAGTTCGCCACCGTGGAGAACTGGTTCCCCACCGGCTACGGCATGCCCTCGTGGACCCTGCTGGGCGGCCAGGTCCTGCGCCTGCCCTTCATCCCCTACACCAGCTTCGGCCACGAGATCTGCCACAACTGGTGGGGCAACTCGGTGTTCGTGGACACCGACGGGGGGAACTGGTGCGAAGGTCTGACGGTGTACTGCGCCGACTACCACTACAAGGAACTGGAGTCGCCGGCCGCGGCCCGCGAGTACCGGCGCAACCTGCTGAAGGACTACGCCGGCTACGTGGTCGACGCGGAGAAGGACTTCCCGCTGACCGCATTCAAGAGCCGCCACAGCGGCGCCACCCGCGCGGTGGGCTACGGCAAGAGCATGATGGTCTTCCACATGATCGACCGCATGATCGGCCGCGACGCCTTCCTCTCGGCCCTGCACGAGGTGGCGCGTGAATTCAGGTACCTGCCCGCCGCATGGAGCGACTTCCTGGCCGCCTTCGGCAAGGCGGGGAACGTCGACCTGGGCTACGTCGCATCCCAGTGGCTGGAGCGTACGGGGGCGCCGTCCCTGGCCCTGGACAAGGTGGAATTCGGCGCCAAGGGCGTGTCCTTCGTCCTGCTCCAGGACGAACCGGCCTACATCCTGGACGTGCCGGTGATCGTCAGCGGGCCCGACGGCGACCGGGAACACATCGTGCACATCGAGGGCCCGTCCACCCCGGTCACCCTCGCGGCGCCGGGGGCCACGCGGATCGCCGTGGATCCGGACTGCCACCTTTTCCGTCACCTCGATCCCGCGGAGATCGAGCCCACCCTGCGCCAGGTCTTCGCCCACACCGACGACGTGGTGTTCGTCACCGGCGACCAGGCGCTGCCCTTCGTGGCGGCCGCCCGCGAGTTCGCCGAGGATTTCATCGAGAGCGGCGAGCCGGTGTTCGCCGCCGACGGCGTGATTCCTCCGGACGCCGGGGCGGGCGTGCTGATCAATCCCGACGCCCGGCGGGCCGGGGCGTTGCTGCCGGACGGGATGGTGGTCAGCGGTAGCACGGTGGTTCTCGGCGGCAAGCGCTACGACCTGGACAAGGCCGACCTGGCCTTCGCCACGGCCGATCCGGACCAGCCTGGCCGCCCCCTGCTGGTGGTCTACACGCGATCGCCACAGCGCCTGGCCGGTCTGGCGAGCCGCCTGAGCCATTACGGGAAGTACAGCTGGCTCGTCATGCCCGCGGGCCGGGGCAAGGTCGAGCGGGGGAACTGGGACGCGGGGGACTCGCCCCTGACCGCAGTCCGGCCCTGACCCATTTCTTGCCGTCATCACGGGGGCCGGTGTGCTACAATCCTGCGCATCGGGCCCTATCCCTCGGACCGTCCGGGAATGACCAGCGTGCAGATGACGACCCACAGGATCCGGATTCCTTCCCTCTTCGCGCCGCGCCGGCCACGGTCGGCGCCGCCGGCCGTTGTGCGGACCCTCGCGGCCGGCCTGGCCTGCCTGGCCGTGGTGGTGCTGCTGTCCGGCTGCGGCGACGATCCAGTCTCTCTCCCGCCGCCCGACACCGGCGGCGTCTGGACCGAAACCCTCGTGCCCGATTACACCAACCGCGCCATGTGGGGCGTCAGCTCGTCCCACTTCTTCGTCGTGGGTGAAAAGGGATCGATCCGCCGCTACCGGGACGGGGTGTGGGACAGCTGGCAGTTCCGCTACTTCTACAACCTGCGCGGGGTGTGGGGCTTCGCCGCGGACGACGTGTGGGCCGTGGGCGAGGGCGGCTCGTGCTACCACTTCGACGGCCGGGACTGGACGCTGCAGTTCGTGGGGACCTACGAGGACCTGCACGGGGTGTGGGGGCCGGACCCCGACCACCTGTTCGTCGTGGGCGGGAACGGAACCATCCTGATGTTCGACGGCCAGGAATGGTCCGCCATGGACAGCGGCGTCGGGGTCACCCTGTACGGTGTGTGGGGCTTCGGCCCGGATGACGTCTACGCCGTGGGCCGCCTGGGCATGATCCTGCACTACGACGGGATGGCCTGGTCACCCATGCAGTCGCCCACCGGCAACACCCTGGACTGCGTCTGGGGCCTGACGCCGGACAACCTCTACGCGGTGGGCTCGTCCGGCGCCATCGTGCGTTACGACGGTTCGGCCTGGTCGCTGGAGGACAGCGGGACCAGCGAGCGGTTGTGGGGCGTGCGGGGTATTCCCGGGCACCAGCCTGCCGCCGTTGGCGCGGACGGGACCTACCTGGTGCGGGGCGAGGGGGCCTGGGAGGCCTCGACCATCGCCTCGGGCCGCTACCTCTACGGCATGTGGGACGACGGCGACAACGTGCTGACCATCGTGGGCTACGGGGGCCTGGTCATGAAGCTGACCTACCCGGCCTGGGAGATCATCAACCAGGGCTGGACCCACTGGCTGACCGACATCTGGGCCCCCGACTGCGAACACGTGGTCGCGGTGGGCAAGGACGGCGTCATCCTGCGCAAGTCCGCCGACGGTTGGCTGAACATCGCGCCGGACCTGCCGGGCATGGACTACTCGGCGGTGTGGGGCGTCGATGCGGACGACTTCTTCGTCACCGGCAACGACGGCGTGATCCTGCGGCACCGCGGCGACCGGCCGTGGACGATCTGGAACCTGCAGTCCGGGGCCAACCTCGAGGACATCTGGGGCACGTCCGACGGCAACGTCTTCGCGGTGGGGGAGGGCGGCGTCATCGTCCACTTCGACGGTCGCAGCTGGGAGACCATGGACAGCAATACCACCCTGTCCCTGTCCGCGGTCCACGGCCGCGGTCCCCTGGACGTCACGGCGGTGGGACTGGGCGGCACCATCCTGCATTTCAACGGGGTGGTGTGGACACCCCAGGATTCGGGGGTCCAGGACGCCCTGGACGGCGTTTGGAGCACCCCGGAGGCCACCTACGCCGTGGGCGCCGACGGCCTCATCCTGCGCGGAGAGGGCGACGGCTTCGGCGCGACGGCCTGGACGCCCCAGGCCAGCGGCACAATATTCTCCCTCTTCGACATTACCGGCGCCGCCGACGGGACGCTCTACGCTTCGGGCTACAGCGGCGTCGTGCTGCGCAACGACGGGTCCGGCTGGTCCGTCATGGACACCGGGCATTTCGACCGGCTCAACGCCATCGCCGCCGACCCCTGCGGCAACCTGCATGTGGCGGGACTGTGGGGTCTTGTGCTTCTTTACACACCCTGACCGGTCCGGTCGGGACGCGAACACCAGAACCGAGGAGCCACCATGGGAAAACTGGACAAGTTGCAGCCTGCCGCCGTGTGGCGGGTATTCGAACTGCTCAGCGGGGTGCCGCGGGGCTCGGGAAATGAGAAGGGCGTCATGGACGCCCTGAAGGCGTGGGCCGATGAACGGGGCCTGGCCTGGAAGCAGGACGAGGTTGGGAACCTGCTGATCACCATTCCCGCGACCAAGGGCCTGGAGAAGGCCGCCCCGGTGCTCATCCAGGGTCACGTGGACATGGTGTGCGAGAAGAACGCCGCCACGAAGCACGATTTCCTCACCGACCCCATCAGGCTCCAGGTCAAGGGCGACTGGGTCACCGCCGACGGCACCACCCTGGGCGCTGACAACGGCATCGGCGTGGCCATGGGCCTGGCCCTGGCCGACGATCCGGCTCCCCACGGCCCGGTCGAGGTCCTGCTGACGGTGGACGAAGAGCGCGGGCTGACCGGCGCGGCCGGCGTCAAGCCCGGCTTCTTCACCGCCCGGCGCATGATCAACCTCGATTCGGAAGAGGACGACGCCATCTTCGTGGGCTGCGCCGGCGGCCGGGACACGGAGTTCGTCCTGAAGAACCGGACGACCCGCGCGCCCAAGGACAGCGCCGGTCGCAAGGTCACCATCACCGGCCTGAAGGGCGGCCACTCGGGGCTGGACATCGGCACCGGACGCGGCAACGCCATCAGGATCCTCACCCGGGCCCTGTGGGCCGCGGCGCAGGTCATGGACGTGCGCCTGGTGGCGATCAACGGCGGCAGCATGCGCAACGCCATCCCGCGCGAAGCCGAGGCCCGCGTGGTCATCGACAAGGCCAAGGGCCGGCAGTTCAAGAAGATCGTCGATGGACACCTGCAGCGCATCGCCCGGGAGGAGCTCGCGGGCGTGGACGACGGGTTCACCTGGCAGGTGGCCGCGGTGCAGGCTCCGCGCTGCTTCGGTCTGGCCAACAGCCGCACGGCCCTGGACCTGATGATGGCCATTCCCAACGGGGTCCTGGCCATGAGCCGCGATATCCCCGGCCTGGTGGAGACCAGTTCCAACCTGGGCGTGGTCAAGACCGAGGGGGCCAGGATCCGCCTGGTCTGCTGCAGCCGCTCCTCGGTGATGAGCGTCCTGGCCGCCCTGGTCGACCAGCACGCCGCCCTCGGCCGGCTGGCGGGCGCCGACGTGGACCAGCCCGAGGGCTACCCGGGCTGGAAGCCCAACCTCAAGTCGCCCCTGCTGCAGGTGGTGAAGAAGGAATACAAGAAGGCCTTCGGCACGGACGCCGAGCTGCTGGCCATTCACGCCGGCCTCGAATGCGGGTTGCTGACCGAGAAGTATCCCGACCTGGACATCGTCTCCTTCGGCCCCAACATCAAGGGGGCGCACTCGCCGGACGAGAAGGTCCAGATCAGCTCGGTGCAGAAGATCTGGAAGCTGTTCACCGCCACCCTCAAGGATCTGGCGAAAAGTTAATCAAGGGCATGAATTGTCATGCGGGCCGGGTTTCCTGCGCGGAAGCCCGGCCTTTTCCTGCCGAACCTTTTCCCCAGGTTATCCACAACCCGGGCCGGCTCCCGGGCGGGCTCCGCTTCCCGGCTGGACAACCTTAAGCGGCTGCTTTGCCATGGTATTCAAGAATTATGAGAAAATTGCAAAAACATGGTTCACCAAGCGGACCTGAATTATCCCC
>JALUJS010000545.1 GCA_027056825.1 Candidatus Krumholzibacteriia bacterium
CGCCGCGTGATCATCATCGACAAGGGCAAGGTGCATTTCGACGGCGAGCTGGAGGACCTGCGCACCCGCCTGGGCCGCCGCGTGCGGCTGACGGTCGACCTGCGGGAAACGCGCACGAGCGGCGAGTTGGAAACGCTCACCACCGGCCTGCCGGTCAGCTGGCGGCCGGGCGACGGCAAGCGCCACGTGGCCGAGTTCCGGCGCGCGGAGATCAGCGGGGCCGAGGTGATCCGCCAGGTGGTCAACGCCTGCCCGGTCTCGGACATCCACCTGGCCGAACCGGACATCGAGGAGATCGTGCGCGACATCTACCGTTCCGCGGGGCAGGAAGCCTCGTGACCCGGACCGGCGCCATGACCCGGGCGGCCACGACCGACCCCGCCGCGCCCGCCGTCGATCGGCTCGCGCCCTGGTTCCGCAGCCTGCCCGCCACCGTGGGGCTTTACCTGTCCTTCGTGCGCCTGTCGTTCCTGAAGTTCCTGGCCTACCGGTTGCGCTACTACACCGGCGTGGTCAGCTACACCATCTTCATCTCCGGGCACTACTACATCTACTCGGCGCTGTTCAGCAGCAGCGCCCCGGGGCCGGACGGCTCCATCAGCATCGGCGGCCTGTCCCTCCACGAGATGGTCACCTACGTGGCGGTCAGCTGGATCGGCCGCAGCTTCTACTTCAACAACATCGCGCGCGAGCTGAGCCGCATGGTCACCGAGGGCGAGATCGCCATGCAGCTCATCAAGCCCTTCGATCTGCAGACGGTGATGCTGAGCGAGGCGGTGGGGGAGTCCTGCTTCCGGCTGCTGATGTTCACCCTGCCCATCATGGTGGTCATCGTGCCCCTGTTCCACCTGCAGGGCCCCGCGGACCCGGCGCTGTACGCCTGGACCTTCCTGAGTTTCTGCCTGGGCCTGGTGATCTACAGCCAGTGGAACTTCCTGATCGGCTGCCTGGCCTTCTACCTCAAGAACATCCAGGGCGTTTTGCGCGCGCAGATGGTGAGCATGGATTTTTTGACCGGCGTGCTGATTCCCTTCACACTGTTTCCGCACTGGTTCCAGACGGCGGTGAAGTGGCTGCCGTTCCAGGGCATCAGCTACATCCCGGTGACGATCTTCCTGGGCAAGCGGCCCGGCACCGAGCTGTACCACGCCGTCGGCCTGCAACTGGCCTGGGCCGTCGGCCTGTTCATCCTGGCCCGCCTCGTGTACCGGATCTCGGTGCGGCGGGTCGTGGCGCAGGGGGGGTGATGATGACCGGCAAGGACGACACCCTGCCCGTCGGCCGCGCGCGCCGGGGAACCGCCGCGCTGGCCTGGCACCTGCGCATCTATGCGGCCTACTTCGCCCAGTTCATCAAGATGCGCCTGGCCTACCGCATGGACTTCGTCATCGACACCCTGGCGGTCTCGACCAGCATCGTGATCCAGATGGCGGTGCTGACCACCCTGTTCAGCAAGGTGCGCGCCCTTGACGGCTGGACCTTTCCCGAGGTGCTGTTCATCTACGGGTTCTCGCTGGTGCCCCTGGGGTTGTTCAACCTGGTCAGCGTGAACCTCTACCGCTTCGCCGACCAGTACCTGATCCAGGGCAAGCTGGACCGGGTGCTGTTGCGCCCGGTGGACCCCCTGATGCAGGTGCTGTGCGAATCCTTCAACGTCTCGGGGCTGAACGAGATCCTGCTGGGCACCGGCGTGATGATCTACGCCGGGCGGGAACTGGGCATGGCCCTGCAGGTTCAACACCTGGCGGGACTGCTCGTCATGGCGCCGGCGGCGGCCCTGGTCTACGCCGGGGTGTTCCTGGCCATCACCTCGGTGAGCTTCTGGTTCGAGGACCGCATGGGGTTGGCGCCCCCGGTCTACAACCTGATCCGGTTCAGCCGCTATCCCATGACGATCTACAGCCTGCCGGTGCGGATCTTCCTGACCTTCGTGCTGCCGTTCGCCTGGGTGGCCTTCTACCCGGCGACCTGGTTCCTGGGCAGCCCGGGATTCGCACGGGCGGCCCTGCTGACCCCGCTGGTGGGCCTGGTGGTGTTTTCCGGTGCGGTGACGATCTTCCGGCGCGGCGTGGGCCGGTACGCCAGCACCGGCAGTTAACCCGCTTTTTTCATGAAGGAGCTACTGCGGATGGTTAACAGCGCGACAGGAAAGGCGTTCTCGGATTTGCTCGGTCAACGTACCGCACCGGGTACGCCTCCCTCGCAAATCCTTGCGAGCCCCTTTC
>JALUJS010000546.1 GCA_027056825.1 Candidatus Krumholzibacteriia bacterium
GGCGCTGGCTGCAGAGCGTGGATCTGCGCCCGGGCGGCCTGGGTGCGCTCGGACACCTGCGTGGCGCCCGCGGCGGGCATCGTGGCCGAGGCCGCGGTGGCCTGGTGCCTGGCCGAGGCATTGACCAGTTTTCTGGGCGGAGACAACCTCGACGTGATGCTGCAACGCGGCAGGGAGCTTTCGGGATGGAAAAAAGCATGAGCAACGAGACCGGATTCGCATCGTTCCTGGACGAGATCAAGTGGCGCGGCTTCTTCGAGCAGTGCACCGACGAGGACGCCCTGGCCGAACTCCTGGCCACGGGGACCGTCACCGCGTACATCGGCTTCGATCCCACCGCCGACAGCCTGCATGTGGGCAGCCTGCTGCCCATCATGGGGCTGGTGCACCTGCAGCGGCACGGCCACCGGCCCATCGCCATCGTGGGCGGGGCCACGGCCATGGTGGGCGATCCCAGCGGGCGCACCGAGCTGCGCAAGATGCTCACCCTCGAGGATATCGAGCACAACCTGCGGGGCATCAAGGGCCAGCTCGCCCACTACATCCGCTTCGGGGACGGGCCGCGGGACGGCCTGATGCTGAACAACGCCGATTGGCTCAAGGATTTCGGCTACCTGGAGTTCCTGCGCGAGTACGGCCAATACTTCAGCGTCAACCAGATGCTGACCCGCGATTCGGTCAAGTCGCGCATGGAGCACGGCCTGTCTTTCATCGAGTTCAACTACATGATCCTGCAGGCCTTCGATTTCATGGTGCTGAACCGCGACCACGGCTGCCGGCTGCAGATGGGCGGCAGCGACCAGTGGGGCAACATCTGCTCGGGCATCGACCTGACCCGCCGGGTGAACCGGCAGGAGGTCTACGGGCTGACCTTCCCGCTGATGATGACCGCCGCGGGCACCAAGATGGGCAAGACGGCCTCGGGCGCGGTGTGGCTGTCGGGTGCGCGCACCAGCGTGCACGACTTCTACCAGTACTGGATCAACGTGGACGACCGTGACGTGAGCCGTTTCCTGCGGCTGTACACCCTGCTGCCGCGTGAACGCATCGAGGAACTGGAGAAGCTGCAGGGGGCGGACATCCGCGAGGCCAAGCGCGTGCTGGCCCATGAGGTGACGGCCCTGCTGCACGGCCACGAGGCCGCGGACAAGGCCGCCGAGGCGGCCCAGGCCCTGTTCGGGGGCGGGGGCGACGCCGAGAGCATCCCCAGCAGCGAGCGCCCGGAGGCCGATTTCGCCGGCGACGGCGTGCTGCTGCTCGACGCCCTGGTGGATACCGGTCTGATGAAGAGCAAGGGCGAGGCCCGGCGCATGGTTCGCCAGAAGGCCGTGCGCGTCAACGGCGAGGTGGTCAGCGACGAGATGCGGCGCCTGACGGCCGCGGACATCGGCGACGGCCGCATCGCCCTGCAGGTGGGCAAGAAACGGCACCACCACATCAGGCTCCGTTAGCATGCCCCGTTGGCGGCGAAGGAACCGGGAGACTACTATCTTTTCCTGACAACGCGCATTCCCCAACCCGAGGATGATTTCCATGAAGACCCTGCTGACCGCCGCCCTGGCCGCTTTGGCCCTGTCCCTTCTCCCTGCGCGCGCGGTCCGGGCCGCCAACGCGGACTACGCCGCCGCCGTGGCCCGGACCGAGGCCGTGGCTTCCTCCCTGCAGAGCTACGAGGTGCGCGGGACCATGCACATGGCCACCGGCGTCAAGGGCCAGGACCGCGCCATGGAGATGACCGCCGACATCCTGGCGGCCGCCCGGTATCCCGACCGTATGGTCAGCCGCCAGCAGGGCACCATCTTCAACGTGGACCTGGGCGTGGGGCCGGACCAGTCCTGGTTCTACCTGAGCCAGAAGAACACCTGCTTCGTGGGCAAGCCCTACCCCCTGAGCCGGGACCTGGAGGCCGACCAGGACATGGCCCTCGTGCCGGAGAAGATCTTCAACTTCTACTCGGGCCTGGGGCAGATGCTGCTGCCGCCCGGGCTGGACGTGGCGCCGGAGACCGGGCAGCAGGTCTACAAGCTGGGGGACCGGGAGATCCCCTGCCAGGTCTTCACCACCGGAGCGGTTCCCGCCGAGGGCAAAGGGCCGCGGAAGTACTGGTTCGACCCCGAAAGCGGCCTGGTCCTCAAGGCCGTCATGACCATGACCGGCATGCGCAACGGGATGGCCATGGAGCAGACCCTGACCTTCACCACCAGCTCGTTCTCCCTCAACCAGCC
>JALUJS010000547.1 GCA_027056825.1 Candidatus Krumholzibacteriia bacterium
ATGTGCCGGTATACGCAGCCAGCTCCTGGCTCACGTCACCGGCGGTGTAGGCCACCAGGTAGACATAGTCGTAGCCCGGCTCCACATCGTAGTTCAACCGCGCCCCGAGGCTCGCCGTGCACGGCGCGCCGGGGTCGGCCACCGTGGCGGTCCAGGACAGGATCTCGTTGTAGTCGTTGCCGTAGCCGCCGGCGGTGTCGGAAACCGAACAGGCCGGGTAATCCTCCCCGCACCAGGCCGCGAGGTTGCCGACACCATGGCCGCCCAGGTTCCCGGCCATGTAGTCGCTGACATGCCACCGGTTCAGGGGATTCTCGGTGTTGTCGGTGTGCGTCCAGCCGTGCCACGCGGGTTCGGTCAGGCCGATCTGGAAGTTGCCGACATAGGGCGCCCCCGACCCGTCCGGCCCCATGAGCAGCAGGGAATCGCCGGGCGCCTTGACCGCGGACAGGCCGGCGCCGTGGACCATGCCACCATCGCCGGTGATGACCGGGCGGATGGTTCCCTTCACCGGGCCCGCCCACGCCGCACCGGCCGGGACCGCCAACATGAACACGCACCACAGGACCAATACCCGTCGACATGCGCGGGAAGGAATGGATGACTTCATGAACGGCCCCCCTTGGTATGGCCCGCCTCACGGGATCGCGTAGCGATTCAATAACGCCGGCTGGAATCCGGCCCTTGCGCGGGCGTACGCAATGACATCAGGATACGGAAATTGATGAGACCATGTCAAAAATGGCGGCCTCCGGTTGGAGGCCGCCGATGGCATAACACAGAAATAATTCAGCGGACCATACCCCCGAAATCCGTCGCCAGGAACCGCAGGGTCGCCTCCAACCTGGCATGCAGGCTGTGGTACAGGGCCGCGTCCACCGCCAGGGATACCGGATCATCCGGCGACTCGTCGCCGCCCAGGATGCTTTCCAGCAGCTCCTTCTTCTCCGGCAGGTGCACCACCCTGGGCGTTTCGGTATCCGGCAGCTCCGCCAGTTTCGCGGCCAAGGCGATGGCGTCATCCAGGTTGCCCACCGCATCGATCATGCCGATCTTCACGGCCTGGTTGCCCGTGAAGGTGCGGCCGTAGGCGTGGCTGACGGCCTCCTCCATGGTCCAACCCCGGTGCTCGGCCACGTCCGCGAGCCATTCGTTGTAGCTCTTCCAGTGGGCGTCGGTGTGGCGCGCCCATTCCTCGGGCGTGGGGTCGCGGTAATCGGTGCCCAACTCGGCCATGGGCCCCTTGCTGACGCCATCCTTGCTGAACCCGATCTTGTCGTAGAAGCCCTTCATGTTGAACAGTCCGTTGATCGAGCCGATGGAACCGGTGACGGTCAGGGGGTCGGCCACCAGCTTCGTCGCCTTGTAGGCGATGTAATAGCCGCCCGAACCGGCCACATCGACCATGGAAACGACCACCGGTTTGACCTCCGCCAGCTTGCCCACTTCGTGGGCCATCAGGTCGCTGGCCAGGCTTTCGCCCCCGCCCGAGTCGATGCGGAAGACCACGGCCTTGACGTCATCGTCGCGGCGGCAGCGCTCCAGCTCCCGGATGATGCTCTCGTGCCCCATCATCACCCCCAACACCGGATCGACGCGATTGGTGCGGCCGCCGATGTTGCCCTGGGCGTGGACCACGGCGACAGTCTTGCCCGCGTGCAGGCCGGCGTCCTTCCAGCTCACCTCGGCGTAGTCGGCCTGGGATATGGTGGGCAGGGGGTCATCGTCGTCTGCGGCCAAGCGCTCCTGCAGCTCCTGCAGGTAGATGCACTCGTCGATGAGGCCGGCCTGCTGCGCCTCGGTGGGAGTGAACTCCGCATACGCCATCAGTTCCAGGAGCTTCCCGCGGGTCAGGCCCCGCTCCTCGGCGATGGCGTCCAGGACCGTGTCCCACACGTCGTCCATGATCCACCGCATGTTCTCGCGGGCGGCGTCGCTCATGCCCTTGTCCATGACGATCTCCGCCGCCGCCTTGTAGTCCTTGATCTTGTGCAGGTGCGGCACGATGCCCAGCTTGTCGAGCATGCCGCGGATGTAGGGACGCTCGCCGCGCAGTCCCTTGAACTCGAAGTAGCCGCCCGTGGGCATCATGACCTTGTTGCACCCCGCGGCCAGGTAGAGGGACTTGAGATCCAGGGCGTCGCCCCAGGCGTACACGGGCTTGCCGGCGGCCTGCACCTTGTCCACGGCCCGGCGCAGCTCCTGCAGCTTGGCCCAGCCGGCGTTGTTGCTGCTGCTGATACGGAAGATGACGCCCGCGATGCGGTCGTCCAGGGCGGCCTTGCCCAGGTCGTCGAGCATCATCTGCAGGGTAACGCCCCCGCCGCCGGTGATCATGCCCAGCGGACCGGAGGGCGGATCGTACTCAGGCAGTTCCCCGTAGAGGTCGAGCACGAGCCAGGAGCCGTCCTCGACCTTTGCGCCCTGGCGGCCGTGCAGCCAGAAGCCTCCGGCGACCAGGGCGCCGACGATCAGGATGGTGCACACGGTCAGCAGCACCGAGCGCACGAGGCTGTGGAAGAAGTTGGGACGGGACATGGCGATCCTCCCGGTAAAAGGGTCAAAGCATGAAATCCACGTTACAAGACGAAGCCGGAGGGTCCGGGTTGCACGTCAGTCTTCCGGCCCGGCCAGGGCGAAACCGGCAAGTCGCCCCGTGGTCCAGCAGGCCTGGAAGTTGAAGCCGCCGGTCACCCCGTCGATATCCATGACTTCACCGGCGAAGAACAGGCCCGGGGTGATGCGGCTCTGCATGGTTTTCAGGTCGATTTCCTTCAGGGGCACGCCCCCCGCGGTGACGAATTCCTCCTTGAAGGCGGACTGTCCGGTGACCTCCAGGGCGGTGCCCTTGAGGACCCGGACCAGGGCCGCCCGTTGTTTCGGACCCGGTTCACCCCAGCGGCGCGTCGGATCCAGGCCCGCGCGTTCGACCAGGCGCATCCACACGCGACGGCTCAACCCGAACGGTCCGAACGCCTTGATCTGCTTGTGGTTCTCGGCCGCGGCCAGGTCGGCCAGGGCATCCTCCACTTCTCCCGCCGCAAGACCCGGGATCCAGTCCACCGCGATGGTGAAGCGGTAGTCCGCTGCGTGGAAGGCGCGGGCGCCCCAGGCCGAGAGTTTCAGGACCGCCGGCCCGCTCAAGCCCCAATGGGTGATCAGCAGGGGGCCGTCCTGGACCTTGAGGCCCTTGACGCCGGGTGCGCGGACGGCGGCCGGATCCACGACGATGCCCGCAAGGCCCTGCAACAGGGGATCCGGAACCGTAAACGTGAACAGGGAAGGCACCGGCGGGATGATCGCGTGCCCCAGGCCCGCGGCCAGGGCGTAACCGCCCCCCGGGGGCCCTACGGCGGCGCGACCACCGGTGGCGATGAGCACCCGGTCCACCACGGCGGCCCCGGCGTCGGCCCGGGTCAGCCGGAAACGGTCGCCCTGACGCGAGAGCGCCCGGACGCCGCAGCGCGTGCGCACCTTCACCCCGGCCCGCCGCGCCTCCCTGGTCAGGCAATCGATCACCGTACGGCTGTCGTTGGAGGCGGGGAACAGGCAGCCGTCGGGATAAGTGCGCAGGGGCACGCCGCGGCCGGTGAACCAGTCGGCCGCGTCGGGCGCGCCGAAGCGCGTGAACGGCCCGATGAGTTCACGGTGGCCACGGGGATAGTGCGCGGCCAGTTCGCGGGGATCGGGGCTGTCGTGGGTGATGTTGCAGCGGCCGCCGCCGGAGACCAAGACCTTGCCCAGCACGCGGGCGGACTTCTCGTAGATGGTCACACGGCAGTCCGGATTCGCCTCCCGGGCGGTGATGGCTGCGAAAAAACCGGCCGGACCGCCACCGATCACGGCGATCGCGGGTTCATTCCGGGAGGTTGAAGAGGGCGCGGGCATTGTGCGTTGTGGCCTCGGCGATGGTCTCCAGGGATTCGCCGCGCGCCGCGGCGATCACCTCGGCGATGGCGCGGACGTGGCGGGGTTCGGTCTGCTCGGGCGGCACCCCGTCCAGCCCGATGCTCGGAGCATCGGTCTCCAGTACGATCCTGTCCAGCGGCAACCGGGGCAGGATCCGGTGGATACGGGCCTGCGGGCGCGTGACCGCACCGCCCAGGCCCAGATGCAGGCCCGCCGCGACGACCCGCTCGGCCAGCTCGATCCCCCGCGAGTAGGCGTGGAACACGCCCTGTAACTTGCCGCCATGCCGGCCCAACGCCTCCAGGAGTTCCTCGTAGGCCCCGCGGCAGTGCAGGATCACCGGGAGTTCAAGGTCGGCGGCCAGGGCGAGCTGGGCTTCCAACACCGCTTGTTGTTGCCGCAGGGTCGGGCCCTCCGGCCCGACCTTCGTATCCAGGCCGATCTCCCCGATGGCGACCACCGGGACAGGCGCCTGCATGATGGCCCGCGCCAGATGATCTTTGATGCTGGAACTCCCACACGTGTGGGGTTCCCCTGATTTTTCCTCAAACGCCACCCAGGGATGCCGTCCCAGGGCGGGGTGGGCTCCCCCATGCGCTCCGGCCAAAGCCAGGACCGGTTCCCATGAAGCCAGGTCGTAGGCCGGAACCACCACGCTCGTGACCCCGGCTTCAGCCGCGCAGGCCAACACTCCCGCCGGATCATCGCCCAGCGGCGGCATGTTCAGGTGGCAGTGGGTGTCGATCATGGCGCCTCTCCTCATGACGATCCCATACACCGTCCGCACGCCCCGGGTCAATGCCCGAGATGAACGCGCCTGCCCCGGGTTGCGGCTGCTGCAAATGATATTTTATTGTCATCTGACCCGCCCGACACGAGGCGCAGGGTCTCGGCGGCCGGGCGGTTCATTTCAGGGAAGGGGGGAATTCCCATGAAATGGCTCCTGTTGCTCGTCTCATTCACCATCCTCGCAGCCATGCCCGCCACCGCCGGGTTGGTCCTGGACCCGGACGACGTCGCCTGGACCACCGTCGCCGACATCGTCACCTTCACCATGCGCTTCCACAATCCTGACCCCGTGGAAAGCGAGCCCGCCACCGGCGATCTTGTCGCCTATCCCTTCGGAGCGTTCCTGGAGGGCGGATTGCCCGTCGGCAATTTCGACATCCCGCCCATTCCGCCGGACAGCTTCTTCGACGTCACCTTTGACGTGCCGCTGGACCAGCTGCCTCCCACCGCCGATGAAATCCTGCCCTGGATCGGCAAGAGCGCCCTGGATTTCTGTCCCCAGGACTGGCACTGGGACGGCAACGTCGATGTGATCTGGAACGGCCCGTCCGGGGGTGGCTCCACGCAGGTCCATCACGGCACCCTGCAGGTCTGCTCCGGTTACGGCGGCTCCTACATCCATGTTGCAACCAACTGTCCCGGCAATGTGGGGTGGAACATCACCGGCGTCTGCGCGGGATTTACCGCCACCCTGGTGAACGAGGATCTCTCACCGGCGCCGAATCCCCTGATGCCTGGCTGGACCGGACACATCGCCGTATCGGCGGTCACGGGCACCCCGCTGGGAACCACCTGTTGCCTCACGGTGAACTTCACCTGCGGCGGCGTGACGGTTCCTGTGAAGCTGTGCGTCGTGACCTGCGATTGCGGTCCCATCGAAAACGAACACAGTTCTTGGGGCTACCTCAAATCACTGTACAGGTAGCGGTAGCGCCACAAGCCCGCGCGGCGGCCTCCCGACGGGGGCCGCCGTATTCATGCCCCATGGGGATCAGGCCTACAGTTCGCGCAGGGCCAGGTTGACCTCGGCAGGATCGAAACGTCCGGCGTCCAGGGGCGCGCCCAGCCACTTTTGCAGTTCCTGGCGCCAGACGGGCGGCCTGACATCCTCCAGACCGGTCCGCAACTGATAGACGGAATTCATACTACATCCTCCCTGGCCTGGACACGGAATCTTGATATTTGGTATCCATAATTCACGTCATAAGCACACCGCCATAAAACGGCCATAAAACCCGGTTTATAGCCGTATCATGTTTTTGAAAATAGATTGTAAGAATGGGTTTTCCCCCCAAACAAACCCCGCGGATTCGGGTGTACCGGCCACCACGCCAATTTCCCAAGGGGGTCTGTCATGAAAACCGCGCATGTTCTGCAAATCGCCCTTTTTCTCGTTCTCGTCCTTGCGGCCGGCGCCGCTGTAGCCGCCGAATACCACAACTATCCGGCCGAACCCGACCTCATCGAAATCATGTTCATCCAGGAATCGATGGTGCGCCTGGACGGCGGGGTGCCCGTGGACTATTCCGGCCTGAACGCCACCGATGGCGTCGAACCCATCCTGTTGAGCTTCGGCGGAGGCGAATGGTCCCGCCTGACCGACATCCCCGAAGCCGTGCTGGACGACCTGGCCGCCAACGCCGAGCTGAACCTGGGCGAACCGGTCTACAACCTCAACAACATCTACCGCATCCGGCTGCTCGATCCGGGGGCCAACCCGGCCGACGTGGCCTTCCAACTCGAGAATCTGCCCGGTGTGCACCTGGCCTATCCGGTGGCCCTGCCGCCCGAACTGCCCCTGGCCACGGACTACACCCCCATCCAGAACTATCTCGACCCGGCGACTTCGACACCCACGGGCGTGGACGCCCGTTACGCCTGGACCCAGACCGGCGGCGACGGCAGCGGCGTGACCATCTGCGACCTGGAATACAGCTGGAACTACAGCCATACCGATGTGACCAAGGCCGCCGGCTCCCAGATCAACACCAACGTCTCCGACCCGTTCAGCAATACCGATCACGGCACGGCGGTGATCGGCGAGCTGGTCGCCGACAGCAACGGCTGGGGCACCACCGGGGTGGCCTACGGGGCGAACCTGCTGACCTGTGGCACCTACTACGGCCTGCCCAATCCCACCTGGAACATCGCCGGAGCCATGGCCATCGCGGCCACGAACCTCTCTCCAGGCGATGTCATGCTCATCGAACAGCAGTGGGACTACACCGGTGCGCCCGGCTACGTGCCCGTGGAATGGTATCCGCACCAGAGCCCCGCCGCCCAGACCCAGACGGCGGTCTACGCGGCCATCCAGAACGCCGTGGGCAACGGCATCACCGTGGTCGAGGCCGGTGGCAACGGCGCCTTCAACGGCGTCTCGTGGGCCGGAGTCGACACCGACGCCATGACCTGGTACGGGGATTCCGGGGCCATCATCGTGGGGGCCGGAGGCGCCTACACCGGCGGGACCTATCCCAAGGGCGACCTGCAACGTCTCGGTTTTTCCAGCTACGGCTCGCGCTACGACCTGCAGGCCTGGGGCGAGAACGTGATCACCACCGGGTACGGCGACTACTACAACGCCGAGGGCGCCAACGTCAACTACACCAACACCTTCAGCGGCACCAGCAGCGCCTCGCCCATCGTCGCGGGCGCCGTGGCCTGTCTGAACGGGTACTATGCCGCCAACACCTCCACCACCCCCCTGCCGCCCGCGACGATCCGCGCCATCCTGGTCAGCACCGGCACCGCCC
>JALUJS010000548.1 GCA_027056825.1 Candidatus Krumholzibacteriia bacterium
GGCGGAGGGGTTGACCGGGCCCGGCCGGGCCCGGTCAACCCCTCCGCCACACGAACACGCTGCCCCTGGATTCCGTCGGGTCGAAGGTGTTCTCGGCGAAATCGGCGAAGTGGCCCAGCAGCTCGAAACCCGCCGCCTGGTGGCCGAGCAGGTACTCCACGCTCATGTGGGGGTTCAGTTCCGTCTCGCCCTGGAAGACCACGTTGCCGGCGGACACGAGCTGGGTGTGGAAGCGCAGGCCATCTTCCGAAATGTCCTCGTACCAGCGGTGGAACTCCAGGTTGTCGTCCTCCAGGCGCAGGACCGGGAAGAGGTAATCCTGGACCTTGCCGCGCAGCAGGGGATCGAAGTTCACGGTCTGGAAGATCCAGATCCCGCCGGGGGTCAGCAGCTTCTTGACGTTCAGCACGAAATCCGCCAGGTGGGAGCCAGGCAGGTGCGGCAGCACGTTGCCGATGCAGAAGATGCCCGCGAAGCGGCCGTGGGGCAGCAGGCCGATCTCCTCCATGCCCAGGATGCGGAACTCGGTGTCGGGATAGAGCTCGGTGGCGCGGTTGATCATGCCGGGGTCCAGGTCGATGCCCAGGCAGGTGCGCGGATCGTGGTCCAGGCCCGCGCAGTAGTGGCCGGTCCCGCAGCCGATATCCAGGATGCGGCCGGCCTCCGGCAGCCAGCGGTCCAGGAAATCCCGCGTATCGGGCCGGTAGGGAAAGACCTTTTCGTAGTGGCCGGCGAAATCGGTGTAGAAGGCCATGGCCTGGTTCGTCTCCGGTCAGGGGCGCGTCGGTGTCTCGGGTCGTAGACGATAACGCTCATATCCCGGAATGTCGCCCCCCGAGATGCGCCCGGCCCCCGCTGTCCGCAGGATCCGGCGCCAGAACAGCGTCGTGGTGTCGCCGGCAGCGATGGCGACTTCCGCCTCGGCCACCCCCCGGTCGCGCATCCGGCGCAGGAAACGGACAGCCAGGCTGTCGTTCCCGGCGCAGCGGGCGATCTCCGACCGCAGCGCCGCCGCCTCCGGGGGCACCCAGCCCGTGGCGCCGCCGGTAACCGGCTGTCCGAGCTCCTGGGCCCGGGTCAGCCACAGGGCTTCGGTGCGGTTCTCGGCGTATTCGTTGACCGGGGCGGGCAGGGTGAGCACCGGTCCGGCGGCTCGCTGGTCCGGCGGCAACGGGCGGCCGGGCAGGGGCACCGGCAGCGCCGGCACGCCCATGGGCAGGGACATCAGGGTCATCAGGACCACCAGGGGCCCGGCCAGGCGCCGCCGCCATCCGGTCGCGGCGGCCAAGGCGACCGTTCCGGCGGCCGCCCACCAGGCCACCGCGATGGTCATGAGCCACACGAAGCGCCAGGCTCCCCGGAAGGCCCGGAAGGGTGGAGCAACCGCCCGCAGCCATTCCAGGGGCAGGGGCAACCTCCAGCCGGTTCCCGGCACACCCACCGAGTCTCCGAAGGCCAACACCAGGCCCACAACGCCCATGATCAGCAACACCCCGCCGAACGCGGCCCGGACCGGGGTCGGATCGCCACGCCTGCGCCAACCGTAGAGGGCCAGCAGCAGGGCGATCCAGCCCGGGTGCAGGGTCTGCCGGGGCCAGCCACGGTAACGCGTTTCCGCGTCCGGACCATGGCCCAGCCAGTCGCTCACCCGTCCCCGGTAGGCGCCGCGGTTCCACAGGTGCTGGATGTCGGCGCTGCCCAGGCGGACCTCGGTCTGTGAGCGCGTGAATTCCGGGTACCTGCGTCCCAGCTGGAGCTGGGGCTGGGCCAGGACGTACACGGCCAGCACGGTCACCAGGGCCGGCAACCCGGCCTGCCTCAGGGTCGCGGTCAGGTCCGGGAGCAACCCTGCGCCGGCGCGCGTCCGCCGCACGAGCCATGCGATCTTCAGGACCGCGGTCCCGATCAGCGCATACGCGAATCCATACCACCCCCAGGCGGCCTGCAGGACCAGGCTCGCGCCCGTCAGCCACCACCAAGGGCGCGGATCCCGACCCGCATCCCGACGCCGCAGGGCCATGACCACCGCGGTCAGGCAGAACAGCACGAACGGCGGCGGCAACTGGTTGAGGTGACCCAGTTGAGCGGTGGTGTAGGGAGCGCCAACCAGCGCCAGGGCGGCGACGCCGGCGCCCCGCCACACGCCCCGGGACGCCCGCCACAGGGCAGCCATGCCGGCGGCCGCCAGCAGGAGGCTGCCCGCAAAGGCGAGGTTGTAGAGGGCGGCGGCGGTCGGATGCACCGCCAAGTGGACCGGCCAGACCAGCCACGCCTGGCCCAACAGGGAATCCATGCAACCGAGCATGCCGTGCAGGGGGTAGAAGATGGGCAGATCCAGCCAGACGGCCGGCTGCCACCAGTGCCCGGCCGACCAGTGCAACAGCCCGAGCTGGAACATGGCGTCGATGCCGCCGAAGGGGCCCAGGACGGACCCGGACCAGTCGGTCAGGACCGGCCCCAGGGTCCAGAGGATGAAACCGGCCACCCCCGCCCAGCCGAGCCTGTCGGTCCAGGCGCGCAGCATCAGGCGTCCGGATCGCGGTGAACGGTTGCGGGCGAGAAGGCCGGCACGCAGACGGCGATGTATTCGGCCCCCTCGTCATCCGGGCACCCGTAACGCACCCACTGGCCCGGCTCGGCAACCACCGCCTGGCCGGCGGTGACCTCGAAGCACCCGCCCTCGAACTCCACCCTCAGGCGGCCCTCCAGCACCAGGGTCGTCTCCTGGAACTCGGGGCGCTGTCCCGGTTCGGTCCATCCGGGGGGGGCTTTCATGCGCGCCACACTCACACCCGCGCCGCCGGTGCTGGCCGCGCCCGCGAATTCCTCGATGAGTTTCCCACCGGCGGCGGGAATGACCACCGGTTCGGTGATGTGTCTCGGCATATCGACCTCCTCGGCACCATTGAACACCGCCACGGGGACCGAGGCAACCCCGGCGAATGATTCCGGGAGGCGGTTTTTTCTCAAGTTTTCGGCGCGCCAGCCGATAACCATGGCGAGGAGGTCCGTCATGCTCGTATCCGGATTAACCGCCGCCCTGCAGGGAATCCAGCTGAATCAGGACCGCTTCGCATCCGCCGCGGACCGGATCGCCCGCCACACTACAATGGATGCCCCGGAAGACGTGACACGGGACCTTGTGGACCTGAAGACCGCCCGTTACGGCATGCGGGCGATTCTTGCCGTGTTCCGCGCGGCCGACGAGATGGTCGGGACCCTGCTGGATGTTCTGGCCTAGCCCGCGTGCCAGCCCTGCCGGGATGATGCCCCACCACCCTGCTCAGCGCAGAACCCGGCTAAAAAGCCGGGTTCTGCTCGTCGCTACGCTCCGATTCGCGGTTGGCGGGACATCATCCCGTCAGGGCTTCCAAACCTCCCAGACCTTGCCCACCAGATCGGGTCCCGGATCGAGAGTGGTTCCGCCGGGCTCCCAGCCCGAGGGAGTCACCTCGCCCGTGGAGGCGACATGCTGGAAAGCCTTGACCTGGCGGATCAGTTCCTGGGGGTTGCGGCCGACCTCGGGCGTCAGCACTTCCATGGCCCGGATGACGAAATCGGGGTCGATGATGAAGCGGCCCCGGATGTCCACCCCGGCGGCCTCGTCATAGACGCCGTAGACCGAGCCCACCTGTCCGCCGGCGTCCTCGAGCATGGGAAAAGGCACCCCGCCCTCGACCATCTTCGCCAGCTCCTCCTCCTGCCACACCTTGTGGACGAAACGGCTGTCCGTGCTCATGGAAAGCACCTGGACGCCCAGCTTCTCGAACTCACCGTTGAGGGCTGCGACCGCAGCCAGTTCGGTGGGTCAGACGAAGGTGAAGTCGCCGGGATAGAAGCAGAGCACGATCCACTTCCCCTTGTAGTCGGAAAGCTTGACCGGAAGGAAACCCTTCCCTTCGACATAGGCGTTGGCTTCGAAATCGATGGCCTCGCGGCCCACTCTGGCTTGCATGGCTGGCGCCTCCTTGACAATGGGGGTTTCCGAATCCTGGTCTGCGGCTTTCGGCGGCACGGGCCCGGCGGCGGGCTTGACGCAGCCGTCCTTGAGTTTCGCCATCTCGACCTCCTTTTTATTAATCAGGAATCATTCACGTTTATAAGGTAGTGATGAAAATGGAACCCGCCACAAGAAAAACAACAGGATATCTGCCAGGAGGGTTGAGGGCCGGTATGACCGCATCCCTCATACGGGGAGCAGGGATCTCCTGTCCACGGGTGGCGAATCTGAGTGCCCGGCAGGGCGCGAAGAGCGAATCAGGGATGCACTGGAGTGCATCCCTGATGAGCGCCGAGCAACATCGTGGCCAGGAGATCCCTACCCCCCCGTCTGATGCACGCAATCGATGACCGTGCCGTCCACCCACTTGATGGCCGCCACCACCTTTTCGCCGAACTCCGGGGGCTGGGGCTTGCCGCCGACGATCTCCTCCACCTCGGCCTTGATCTCTGCCAAGGGGCGGATGGGCAGGCTGGAACCCTCCAACTGCTCCAGGAGGTCGCGGCGCATGGGATTGATGGCAATGCCGCGCTCGGTGACGATCACGTCGATGAGCTCTCCCGGCCCGCAGAGGGTGGTCACGCGGTCCACGAGCACGGGGATGCGATCGCGGAAGCTGGGGATGGGCAGGATGGTGCACTTGCTGAACAGGCAGTTCTGCCAGCCGCCGATGCCGTGCAGCAGGCGGCCGTCCGAGTGGGTGACGACGTTGGCGTTGAAATCCACGTCGACCTCGGTGGCGCCCAGCACGACCACGTCCAGCATGCCGGCGAAGTTGCCCTTGCCGTGCCAGTTGTAGCTGGTGAACGGCGAGGTGTTCACGTGACCGGGGTTCTCGCGCATGGAGCGCACGCCGTCCAGGTCGAAGGTCTGGCCGTCGAGGATGTAGTCGGTCAGTCCCTCCTCCAGCATGTCCACCAGGTACTTGTTGGAGCCGCCACGCACGAAGCGGGCCTTGATCTTGCGCTCGCGCATGATGTCGCGCAGGTAGATGGCGAACGCCAGGGAGGTGCCGCCGGCCCCGGCCTGGAAACTGAACCCGTCGGTGATGATGCCGGCCTCGTCGCAGAAGCGCGCCGTCAGCTCGGCGATGAGCAGGCGGTCCGGCGACTTGGTGATGCGCGTGGTGCCGCTGACGATCTTGCTCGCGTCGCCGATGGAATCCATCACCACCACCTGGTCCACGTTGTTGCCCTGGATCTGCCAGGGCACGCAGGGGAACGGCACCAGGTTGTCCGTGACCACGATGACGTGGTCGGCGTACTCGCTGTCCGCCAGGGCGAACCCCAGCAGGCCGCAGGCGGTGGGGCCGCGGTCGCCGGTGGCGTTGCCGAACTCGTCCGCCGTGGGCGCGGCGATCACGGCGATGTCGATGTGCACCTCGCCGTCCTGCACGGCCTGGTAGCGCCCGCCGTGGCTGCGCAGCACCGCCATGCCCCGCATCTTGCCCTTGCTGCAGTAGTCGCCCAAAGGACCGTTCATCGACCCTTCGATGTGGTGGATGACCCCGTTTTCCATGTGCTGGATCATGGGCTCGTGCACCGGGAAGCTGGCCGAGGGGAACCAGCGCAGGTCCTTGACGCCCAGCTCGGCCGCGGCGGCGAACACGGCGTTGGCCACGTAGTCGCCGTTGCGCAGGTGGTGGTGGGTGGAGATGGTCATCCCGTCGCGCAGGCCGGCGTTGCGCAGGGCCTGGATCAGCGACTCGGTAAGCTTGTTCCCGTCCAGCGGGAAATCGTTGCAGGAACGGATGGGCGGGCAGGCTTTGCGGCCGGTGGGCCGGTGCTTGCCGACGCCCTTGTAGGGGATCGCCTCGGCCCCGTTGATCTCGGCGGGCACCATGCGCCCGGCGGCGTTCTCGATCAGCTTGGTCATCGCCCGTTCACCTCCGCGGCGTCCCGCCAGTCCTCGTCCAGCAGCCCCAGTTCCAGGGCCATGGCCACGGTGGTCTGCGCGCGCTTAACCACCGGGGCGTCGATCATCTTGCTGCCCAGGCTCACCACCCCCAGGCCCTTCCTTGCGGCCTCCTCGAAGGCGGCGACGATGCGCACCGCCTTGGCGATCTCGTCGGGGTCCGGCGCCATGGCCCGGTGGACCTCGGCGATCTGCCGCGGGTGGATGCAGCCCTTGCCCACGAAGCCCAGGCCCTTGGCCTCGCGCACCGACGCGCGCAGGCCCTCCATGTCGTTCACGTCGCTGAAGACGGTGTCGATGGGCTGGACCCCGGCGGCCTTGGCTCCGTTGACCACCTGGCAGCGCGCCCAGAACGATTCGGCGCCCTCGAGGGTGCGCTGGGTGCCGATGTCGGCGGTGTAGTCCTCCAGGCCGATGGCCAGGGCCGCCACGCGCTCGCTCGCCGCGGCGATCTCGTAGGCCTTCCACGCGCCCAGGGCCGATTCGATGATGGGCATCAGCAGCACGGGTTCGTCATGCCCCGCGGTTGCGGCCACCTCACAGATGCGCGCGTCGACGGCGGTCACCTGGCCGGGATCCTCCACCTTGGGGATCAGCACCATGTGCACGTTGTGGGGGATGATCCACTCCAGGTCCTCCAGGCCGCGCTCGCCCTGGTTGATGCGCACCATGCGCTCGCTGCCGTAGAAGTTCACCGCGCGCAGGGCGTTGCGCACCAGGCAGCGGGCGGCGTCCTTCTCGGCCGGCGAGACCGAGTCCTCCAGGTCGAGGATCACGCCGTCGGGGGCGTGCAGGCCGGCGTTGGGATAGAACTTGGGCTCGTTGCCGGGCAGATACAGGCGGCTGCGGCGCAGGCGGTCCGCGCGCGTGCCGTACCGGCAGTGTTCGGCCATGGGCAGCAGGAACGGCGCGGCCGGTTCAATCCCCGCGCGGCGCACGGCGCACTCCAGGCGCGCGGCCAGCACGAAGGGCAGCGCCCCCTGGTCCTCGATGGTGACGCGGGCCGAGGTCACGCCCATGGCCGCGCAGCCCCGGCGCGCCAGGTCCTCGATATCCCGGCCGTACATGTCCGCCACCTTGCTCCGCAGGGAAATCTCCAGGCCCCCGGAAGCGGCGGGTTCCACTTCGATCCAGCAGTCGGACCGCACCTTCGGTCCCCGCTTGCCCGCCGCGCCGGCCGTGGGTTTGCCGGTCATGTCCAATCCGCCTTTCCGATGCCTGACCCGGATGGTTGAATCGCTGTGGGATTCCATGATCCGGTCAAAAAGAGGAATGCCGAACGCTCACCGAATGATGGTCCAGAATCGCCGCGGAGGCAACCGAACAATGGAACCGTCTGAAAAATCACACTTTCGTGAAAATTGGCGGCAAATCGTGCCGCTCGGGTACGGGGGATAATTCAGGGCCGCTTGGTGAACCATGTTTTTGCAATTTTCTCATAATTCTTGAATACCATGGCAAAGCAGCCGCTTAAGGTTGTCCAGCCGGGAAGCGGAGCCCGCCCGGGAGCCGGCCCGGGTTGTGGATAACC
>JALUJS010000549.1 GCA_027056825.1 Candidatus Krumholzibacteriia bacterium
CGAGCGCGGCAACTTCGAGCACAGTGGCAAGAGCGTGCTGACCTGGCGGGCCGACCCCGACACCATCCTGCAGAAGCACGGCCTGGACCCGGTGGCTGCCAACGACCTGCTGACGAAGTACCGGCCGGTGCTGCGCGATGCGCGGGCCCGGCGCACCCCGCCGGGCCTGGACACCAAGGTGGTCACCGCCTGGGACGCCCTGGTGATCAGTTCCCTGGCGCAGGGGTACGCGGTGACGGGGCGGCGGCAGTACCTGGACGGCGCGGTGCAGGCGTCCGACTACCTCCTGAAGGTCCACCTGCGCAAGGACGGGGCGCTCTGGCGCACCTCCGACGGCGGCTCGGTGTCGGGCGAGGGGGTCCTGGACGACTACGCCCTGCTGGTCACGGCGCTGCTGGACGTGTACCAGGTCAGCGACGATCCCGCGCTGCAGGAACGCTACCTGGGTGCGGCGCGGTCGCTGCTGGATTTCGCCCGCACGGAGTTCAAACGCGCCGAGGGCGGGTACTACCTGTCCCGCGACCAGGTGCACGCGCCCCTGGGCCGACCGGTGGACACCTTCGACAACGTCACGCCTTCGGCCCTGGCGGCCATGCACCAGGCGCTGATCACCATGGCGGCTGTGACCGGCGAAACCGGCTACCTGGAGGAGTCGCGCGAGGACCTGGGCCGCTGGGCCGAGCTGATCCGCCGCGCCGGCATCGAGACCGCCTGGCTGTGCGATGCCATCAGCAAGGTGATCGCCCCGTATTACGACGTGGTCATCGCCGGGGATCCGGGCGCAGCGGACACGGTGGCGCTGCGGCACGCCTTCTGGGACCGGTGGCCGGCCAATGCGGTGGTGACCCTGGTTCCCGCCGGGGGGGCGTCTGCAAAGTCGGTGAAGCTGGCCCCCGCGTTGGAAGGGAAGAAGGCCGTGGCCGGTACGGCCACGGCCTACGTCTGCGAGTTCGGCGCCTGCCAGGCGCCGACGCCGCAGGCGGAGGTCATGCTGGAGCAGTTGGGGCTGGGCGGGGAATAGACCGGCCCCCGGGAGCAATCACACACGCCCTGCTGCGGCCATGGCGCACATGCGCCATGGCTCCCACAGTGGAACAAGAATGCGAACGATCCGGCAACCCTCGTATTGACATCAAATTATCGCCCCGGTATTTTCAATCCTTGAAGGCCTTTGCCACGACTCCCCTCGCCCGGAACGGATTCTCATGTCTAAAACTATCCTTTTTGTCATCTGCTTGATGGCTTTGGTTGTAGTCACCGGCTGCGGAAACGACGGCACCGCTCCCGTACTGGAGGACGGCCTGGTGGGCCAGGTCACGGACTTCGAGGGCAACCCGGTCGCTGACGCCGCCATCGGGCTGATCTACGCTACCGACCTGCCCGATCTGTTCGCCAAGCCCCAGACCGGCATCGGATTCCAGTTGCCTGATTCCAGCCAGGTGACCCTATTGATCCTGGATGCCGCATCGGATGTGGTGCGCACCCTCATCGACGACACCCTCCCCGGGGGCACCCATTCCATCCTCTGGGACGCCACCGACGACCAGGGCGCGCGCGTCCCCAACGGCCTGTACTGGTCCGTGTTGATCGTGGAGGGGGTGGAGACCGACCGCAGTCCCCTGTTCCTGATCGATCCTGATCCGGCATCCCTTTTCGAGCGGGCCAACACCCACACCGATGCCGACGGCAATTTCCGGATTCCCCGCGCGCTCGTCCCCACCGGGGTGGTCATACCGGTCACCGATGAACAGGGCGGCCTGCTGGGGGATTATCCCATCAGCCGGACGGTGACCGTGGAAGTCGGGAGGACGGACCAGGGCTTTCATTACGATATCGAGATCATCACCCTGCCGGAATCCTGGGAGCGGTTCGAGGTGGAGATCTCGGTGCCGGGCATCAAGCCCCGGGACTGAGCAAAGAGATCGCAGTCTTACCGGGGAAGCCGGACGCTTTCTCACGTGACGCTGTTCGTCAAGGTTGAGTCAAAAAAGCGCAGGATTCATCCCCACACGTGTGGGGTCAACTCTCAGGACACCTTCTGCTCGAGCATTTCTGCAATCCAGATCTTGATGATCGACTGCCTGGTGACGCCCAGCCGCTTCGCTTCACGATCGAGTGATTCGATCATCCAGGCAGGGAAGTCGACATTGACCCGCCGGGGCTCCTGGTTGCGCCGACGCGCCTGCGACAGGTCCAGATCCGAGGTGACATCTTCTCCCTGATCAAACTTTTCATCGAAATCACGGGCCTTCATAGATCTCGACCTCCTCTCTACGCGAGCGTCGAACCGAAATGATGCGGATTCGATCATCCCGATATGTGATCACCGCCGACCAGTGCCTGCCAGCGATCCTGCCAATGACCAGATACCGTGGCTCATCAGTCGTACGAGCCGGGATCTCAATCAGCATATCGTCAAGCCACAATTGTTGGGCATCAACGAAGTCTATGCCATGCTTCTCCTTGTTTCCCAGGCTCTTGGCTTGGTCGTACTCAAACTCCATTGCACTTCCTGGATATAATTATAGTATATTTTATATACTAAATCAATGGTGTTTTCAATTCATTTCCCCCTCCCGTCACCCGACCCGCAGCACCTTCGCCCCCCGCACTCCGCCGGCCTTCAACGCGACGAGCGCCCAGTTGGCGTCGGCCGGGTCGAAGACCTCGACCTCCGGCTGGATTTCGGCGGCACGGGCCAGTTCCAGGAACTCCCGGATATCCCGGCCCGCCACGTTGGCCACGGTCTTGATCTCGCGCTCGCGCCACAGGTGGGTCGAGTAATCCAGATCGGCCAGGACGTCCCGGTCGCCCGCCTCCTTGGCGATGGCGTTGATCACCAGGCGGCCGCCCGGAGCCAGGGCCTCCAGGGCCTTGAGCACCGGCGTCCAGGCCGGGGTGGTGTCGATGATGGCGTCGCAGAGCGCCGGAGGCGCCTCGGCGGTATCCCCTGCCCAGTCGGCCCCCAGCTTGCGGGCGAATTCCCGCGTCTGCTCGCTGCGCGCGAACACGAAAATTTCGCTGCCGGGGTAAAGATGCTTCGCCAGTTGCAGCACCAGATGCCCCGACCCGCCGAAGCCGGTCAAACCCAGCCTCATGCCGTTTTCCAGGCCGCACAGGCGCAACGCGCGCCAGCCCACCGCCCCGGCGCACAAGAGCGGGGCGGTCTGCACATCATCCAGGCCTTCGGGCACCGGATGGGCGTAGCGCGCATCGACGGTCATCAACTCGGCGTAGCCGCCGTCGATGTCCCGGCCGGTGGCGATGAAATCTGCACACAGATTCTCCAGGCCCCAGCGGCAACGCGCGCACTTTCCACAGGCCCCGCCGATCCAGCCCACGCCCACGCGCACACCCAGCGCGGGCGAGGCCACGCCCTCCCCCTGGCCCACCACCTCGCCCACCACCTGGTGCCCCAAGACAACCGGCAGCCGCGGCGGCGGCGTGCGGCCCTCGATCTCATCCAGTTCGGTGTGGCAGACGCCGCAGGCGTGCACGCGGATCAGCACCTGGCCGGGGCCCGGTTCGGGATCCGGCAATGCGGCCAGGCGCAGGGGTTCGCTGTCGGGGGTGACGGGTCCGAGCTTCTCGAGGATCATGGCGCGCATGGCATCCTCCGGTGGGTTGGGCGCCGACGGGCACCGATGGACGCCGACGGGCGCCCGCGGCATCGGCAGGTCAGGCCTCGGCGACCTCCGTGACCTCCACCTCGCAGTGCAGGCCGGTGATGTCGGCCTTCTCGCCCAGCAACTCGAGGGTCTTGCGCCGGGCCGCTTCCAGGAAAGCTTTCTCCTGCTGCGGATCATCGAAGACATCCCAGCAGATCTCGCCGGTCTTCTCGTCGCCGCAGTAGGCGTGCAGGTCCAGGTAGAGCGAGAATCCCATCTCCGGGTCACAGAAACTGTCCACCTCGATGTCGATGGCGAAGCCGTCCTCGGGGATCGCATCACCGCCCTTGCCGCGCACCGCGTCTTCCCAGAACCCGGCCACCTCGCCGGTCAGGTAGAGGCGGAACTCGCCGTCGCCGGTCACCGGCCAGACGGCGTTCAGGCGCTCCAGGCTCTCGTGCACCAGGTCGATGGCGATGTTGGCGTCGATGCGCACGGAGCAGTTGTCGCGCAGATCCTCGAAATCCCGGTACATGGGCTGGTCCTTCCGGTGGAGTGTGCCGCAAAGGTAGCCCCTGCGCGGGCGTGGCCGCAAGGGTCCGTGGCGGGACTTCTATATCCTATTTATCCTGTATGCTATATCGCGATCAGAAAGAGAGGAGAAAACATGCAATCCATCGGTGAACTTCTGGCCGCCAAGGAACGCCCCGCCGTGGTCACCACCACCCCCGGGGCCACCGTGTTCGAGGCCGTCACCCGCATGGTCGAGAACAACATCGGCGCCATCCTGGTCTGCGAGGGCGACGACATCCGCGGCATCATGACCGAGCGCGACTACCTGCGCTTCATCACCGTCCAGGGCAAGACCGCCCGCGACACCCCGGTCAGCGAGCTGATGACCCGCAAGGTGGTGTTCGTCACCCCGGACGCCCAGCTCGGCGAGGTGGCCGCCCTGATGACCGAGTGCCGCATCCGGCACGTGCCGGTGATGGACCAGGGCCAGCTGTGCGGGATCGTCTCCATCGGGGATGTGGTCAAGCAGATCAGCCGCAACCGCAAGGCCCAGATCCGCACCCTGGAGGAATACATCGCCTCGCCCTATCCCGGGCCGACGGCCGGCTGATTCCCGGCGTTGTCCGCAGCTTTGGTGACCGTTACATTGGTCGGCGAACCGGTCCGCCCGTTGCGCGGACCCACCGGGACCCCTTCGCCAGGAGTACGCCGCCATGGCCCAGACCGTCATCGAGAAGATCGTGCAGAACCACGCCCTCGACCTTCCCGCAGGGCATGAGGTCCAAGCGGGTGATTTCGTCACCCTCAGGCCCGACCATGTCATGACCCACGACAACACCTCCGCGGTGATGCTCAAGTTCCAGGGCCTGGGCGTCGAGCGCTTCGCCGACCCCGCTCAGCCCGTCTTCACCCTCGATCACAACATCCAGGACCTGGGCGAAAAGAACCAGGCCAAGTACGCGGCCATCGCCGAGTTCGCGCGCCGGCACGGGGTGACCGCCTATCCGGCCGGACGCGGCATCGGCCACCAGATCATGGTCGAGGAGGGCTACGTCAAACCGGGCGGGTTCTGCGTGGCCAGCGACAGCCACAGCAACACCTACGGCGCCCTGGGCGCCCTGGGCACCCCGGTGGTGCGCACCGACGCGGCCGCCCTGTGGGCCACCGGCAAAGTGTGGTGGCAGGTGCCGCCCACGGTGCAGGTCGTCTTGACCGGCAAGCTGCGGCCCGGGGTCACCGGCAAGGACGTGATCATCACCCTGTGCGGCATGTACAACCAGGGCGAGGTGCTCAACACGGTCATCGAATTTTCCGGCGACGGCGTCGCTTCCCTGAGCATGGAAGAACGCCTGACCATCGCCAACATGACCACCGAGTGGGGCGCTTTGGCGGGCTGGTTCCCCGTGGACGAGACCTGCCTGGCCTTCATGGCCGGACGGCGCGCATGGTTGACCGAACAGGGCCATCCCGAACGCATCACCGCGGCCGAGCTGGACGCCTGGCGCAACGATCCCCCGCGCTCGGACCAGGACGCGTGGTACGCTGCGCGGATCGAGCTGGATCTGGGACAGGTCACGCCCCATGTGAGCGGACCGCACACCCTGCAGGTGGCCACATCGCTCCGCGAGCTGGCCGCCCGCCATATCAAAGTGGACAAGGCGTACCTGGTCTCGTGCACCAACAGCCGCCTGGGCGATATCGAGCAGGCCGCGGCCGTGGCCGAGGGCCGGAAGGTGGCCGACGGCGTGGAGTTCTACATCGCGGCGGCCAGCGCGCCCATCGAGGAGGCCGCCCGCGCCAGCGGGGCCTGGCAGAAGCTGCTGGACGCCGGGGCCATTCCCCTGCCCCCCGGTTGCGGCCCGTGCATCGGCCTGGGCAAGGGCCTGCTGGAGCCGGACGAGGTGGGCATCTCGGCCACCAACCGCAACTTCAAGGGCCGCATGGGCAGCCGCGACGCCGAGGCCTACCTGGCCAGCCCCGCCGTGGTCACCGCCAGCGCTTTGGCCGGGTACATCACAGGCCCGCAGGACCTGTCCCTCGACGGCCCGGAACCCGAGCGCCGCATCGAGACCTTCCCCGCCCCGGATCGAGGCGGCGCCACCGTCGAGGTCCTGCCCGGCTTCCCGGCCGGGCATGAGGGCCGCATGCTGTACCTGCCCGCGGACAACCTCAACACCGACGGCATCTACGGCAAGGATTACACCTACCGCGAGGACATGACGCCCGAGATGATGGCCGAGGTCGTCATGGAAAACTACGACCCCGGCTTCGCCAAGGTGGTCAAGCCGGGCGATGTCATCGTCGCCGGCTACAACTTCGGCACCGGCAGCTCGCGCGAGCAGGCCGCCACCGCCCTGATGGCCGCCGGCGTCAAGCTCGTCATCGCCGGCAGCTACAGCCAGACCTACCTGCGCAACGCCATCAACAACGGGTTCGTGTGCATCGAATGCCCGGCACTGGTGGAGGCCGTGAAGGCCGCCTTCAGCGCCGAGGCATCAGGCGACGCCAAGACCATCATCGATGAAGAAGGGCTGGCGCTGGACTTCTCCAACTCCAAGGTCACCTGGCGCGGGCGTCCGTTCGCCTTCGCTCCGCTCGGCAAGCCGGTCCAGGAGATCGTCATCGCCGGCGGGGTCGAGAACATGGTGCGCCAGGGCGCGCGGTAAGGAACAGGATGCTGCTGCTGAAAGTGGGACTGCTCAGCGGGTTGTGGTGCTTTTTCCACAGCCTGCTGGTCACCCACTGGTGGGACCGCACCCTGCGGCGCCTGCTGCCGCGGGCCCATGTGCTGGGGCGGCTCGGCTTTGTGATCTTCAGCACCGTGACCTGGCTCTGGCTCATGCTCTGGATCCGCACCTTGCCGGAGAACCTGCTGTGGGCTTGGCCGGGATGGTGGGCCGTGCCGCGCTGGGCGGGGCTGGCCGCGGCGTTGGGGATGTTCTGGGCCGGTTCGCGCGCCTTCGACAACCGCACCTTCCTGGGCTTCAGCCAGCTACAGGCCTGGTTGCGGGGCGAAACAGCCCCCGAACCGCCGTTCCGCCAGACCGGCATCCTGCGGCGCATCCGCCACCCCTGGTACGCCGGTTCCCTCCTGTTCTTCCTGTTCTGCCTACCGGTGACCGATGTCAACGCCATCTGGCGCGGCGTGTTCATCCTCTACACCCTGATCGGAACCGAGTTGGAAGAGCGCAAGCTGCTGCGCGAGATCGGCGAGCCCTACGTCGAATACCGACGCGAGGTGCCGCGCTACCTGCCGCGCTGGCGCTGAAAACGAAACGGCACATATGTGCCGTTTTCCGCCCCATTGCCCCGCACGCCATCCC
>JALUJS010000550.1 GCA_027056825.1 Candidatus Krumholzibacteriia bacterium
CCCCGCGCGATTTCCCGCGCCCTTCGATGACCATGCGGAGGCTCTCGGCGGGCGCGCCCTGCTGGTGCGCAAGGCGGACCGCTATGACGTCGAGTGCGTGGTGCGCGGGTACATCGCCGGATCGGGTTGGAAGTCCTACCGGAAGGATCGCACCATCTGCGGGCACCTCCTGCCCGAGGGGCTGCAGCTGGCCCAACAGCTGCCCGCGCCCATCTTCACCCCCTCGACCAAGGCCGCCAGCGGCCACGACGAGAACATCCCCTTCGAGGAAGTGGTGCGGATCGTGGGTGAGGAGGCCGCTGCGCGCATGCGGGAGGTGAGCCTGGACCTCTACACCCGGGCCGCCGCCCGCGCCCTGGAGCGCGGGGTGATCATCGCCGACACCAAGTTCGAGTTCGGCCTGGTGGACGGCCGCCTGACCATCATCGACGAGGCCCTGACCCCCGATTCCAGTCGCTTCTGGCCCGCGGCCGGCCATACCCCGGGTTCGGAACCGGAGAGCTGGGACAAGCAGATCCTGCGCAATTTCCTGGAGACCTGCGACTGGAACAAGGAGGCCCCCGGGCCCAGTATCCCCGAGGAGATCCTCGCGCGCACCGCCGGGCGCTACCGCGAGATCCTGGACATTCTCTTTCCCGAAGAGGCGGAACGATGGGCAGCTTACCTGTAGACGGGCGCCGCAGGCGCGCCCTGCTGAGCGTGACGGACAAGACGGGGCTGGACCGGCTGGCGCCGGCCCTGGCCGAGCGCGGGTTCGTACTCATCGCCTCCGGCGGAACCGCCGCCTACCTGGCGGACCTGGGCCTGGAGGTGCAGAAGGTCAGCGACCTGACCGGTTACCCCGAGATCTTCGGCGGCCGCGTCAAGACCCTGCACCCGGTGATCCACGGCGGCATCCTGGGTCCGCGCGTGGAAGACTTCGCCGACCTAGACGACCTGAACATCACGCCCATCGACCTGGTGGTGGTCAACCTGTACCGTTTCGCCGAGGCGGCCGCCACCAGCGCCGAGGACCGGGACATCATCGAGAAGATCGATATCGGCGGCCCGACCCTCCTGAGGGCCGCCGCCAAGAACCACTCCCGGGTGGCGGTGTTGTCCTCGCCGGACCAGTACGCGCGCTACCTTGACGAGTTGGAGGCGGGTCAGGGCGAGATCTCGGCCGGCCTGCGCCGGGAACTGGCCGCCGCCGCCTTCGCGACCACCGCGGCCTATGATCGGGCCATTGCCGCCTGGTTCGGTGGCGGCGAACCGGGCCGTATCCCCCTGCGGTACGGCGAGAACCCCCACCAGGCCGCCGATCTCGTGGTGGACCAACCCGGCGGTGACCTTACCGCGGCGGGCATCGTGCAGCACGGGGGCAAGGAGCTGTCCTACAACAATATCGTGGACCTGGTCGCAGGGCTGAAACTGGTCGCGGATTTCGAGCAGCCGTGCTGCGCCGCCCTGAAGCACACCAACCCCTGCGGCTTCGGGCTGGGTGAGGGAGCGGCCGGGCTAGAGCTGGCCCTGCGTTGCGATCCGGTGTCCGCCTTCGGCGGCATCTTCGTTTTCAATCATGAATGCGATATGGCCGCGGCCGAGATCCTCGCAGGCCGCTTCCTGGAGATCGTGGCGGCGCCGTCCTACGCCCCGGGCGCGGTGGAGCGTCTGACCAAGAAGAAGAACCTGCGGGTCCTGACCGTGGATTTTCCGCGCTTTGCAGCAGCCTCACGGGGCAAGGAGCGCGTGTGGGGGAGCCTGCGCCTGCGCCAGGACGAGGACGCGGGTTTCCCCGAACTGGAATCGTGGCGGGTGGTGGCCGGCACAGAGCCGGATGCCCAACTGCGCCGGGCTCTTGTCATGGCCTGGAAGGTCTGCAAGCACGGCAAGAGCAACGCCATCGTCCTGGCCGACGGCGAGGGCACCCTCGGCCTGGGGTTCGGCCAGATGAGTCGCGTGGACAGCACCGAGCTGGCCATCATGAAGGCCGGTCAGCAGGGTCTGGACCTGCAGGGCTGCGTGGCGGCCTCGGACGGCTTCTTTCCTTTTCCCGACGGCATCGAGCGGCTCGCCGGGGCAGGCGTGAAGGCCATCGTGGCTCCCGGCGGCTCGATCCGGGACGAGCAGGTGGCCGCCGCGGCCGCCGATCTGGGTGTGACGCTGATCTTCACGGACCGGCGCCATTTCAATCACTGATGGATCGCCTTATCTGCATGAAACCCGGCGTCGGTCCCCACCCG
>JALUJS010000551.1 GCA_027056825.1 Candidatus Krumholzibacteriia bacterium
CCGGCCGGACGCGGATTATCTGGCTTGTGATATCTCTCCTGTTTCCCTGTCAAGAGCCGCGGCCCTGGCCGAATCGCTTGGGGCCCCGATTTACCTGTTCAATGCCGACCTCGAGGCCCTGCCCATGCCCGACGCCTCGGTGGATGTGGCGTTCGGGTTCGGGATTCTCCACCATGTCCACACGGCCGGGGCCATGGCGGAACTGGCGAGGGTCCTGGCGCCGGGCGGCCGGGCTGTCTTCATGGAACCCCTGGACATGAATCCCCTGATCAGGCTGTATCGCAGGCTGCGGCCGGAGGCCTACAGTCCTCATGAATGCCCATACACACCGGAACTGCTCCAGCAGTTGCGATCCTGGGCGCCTGGTCTGGAAACCACCTGGAACTTCCACCAGGTCATCGGATGGGGGTATCTGGTCTTGGCGTTCCTGCTGGGACCGCTGGGACAAGGAAGGAGTATGGTCGGGCTCCTGGGCCGGGGGGCTCGGGTCCTGGGCCACTTCGATGACGCCTTGATCAAGGCGATTCCGGGGCTTAACCGCCTGAGCCAGGCGGTGGAAATCGTCATGGTCAAACCCGAGGGAGAAACCGGCATCAATCACCGTGACCGCAGGGGCGATCATGTCCTGCGGGCCGGCCAGGCGGTGCAATAAGTAAGAAGGGCCGGCTCATGCGAGCCGGCCCCCTCCTTCATTCGGAAACCGGAGTTCAGGTCATGGAGTCCATAAGCTCCAGCAGGTCCGCCACGCGGTTGGAGTAGCCCCACTCGTTGTCGTACCATGACAGGGTCTTGAGCATGTTGCCCCCGATCACTGAGGTGTACTCGCTGTCGAAGATGCTCGAGTGGGGGTCGCCCACGATGTCGGTGCTGACCAGCGGATCGGTGCTGTAGCGCATGATCCTGCGCAGGCGGTCACTGTTTGCGTGGTCGCGCACCGCGTCGCGCACCTCCTGCACCGTCACGTCGCGTTTGAGGATGGTCACCAGGTCCACCACCGAACCGTCGGGTACGGGCACGCGCATGGCCATGCCGTCGAGCTTGCCCGCGAGCTGCGGCAGCACCTTGCCCACCGCGCGGGCGGCCCCGGTGGTGGTGGGGATGGTGTTCTCCGCCGCCGCGCGGCTGCGACGCCAGTCGCTGTGCGGCACGTCGGCCAGGCGCTGGTCGTTGGTGTAGGCGTGGACCGTGGTCATCAGCCCATGCTCGATGCCGAACTCCTTGTCCAGCACGTACGCCAGGGGCGCCAGGCAGTTGGTGGTGCACGAGGCGTTGGAGACGATCCTGTGCTCGGGCTTGAGCTGCTCGTGGTTGACCCCCAGGACGATGGTCGCGTCGATCTCGTCCTTGGCCGGCACCGTCAGCAGCACCTTCTTCGCGCCGGCTTCCAGGTGCTGGCTGATCAGCTCACGCGTACGGAAGCGTCCCGTGGACTCGACGACGTAGTCGATGCCCATCTCCTTCCAGGGCAGCTCGGCCGGGTTGGGGATCTCGGTCATCTTCACCTTCTGGTGCTTGGTGATCATGACGTCGCCCTCGAGTTCCGCGTAACCCTGGAACGGTCCCATGACCGTGTCGTGGCGCAGCAGGTAGACCAGGGCGGCCGAGTCGGCCAGGTCGTTGATGGCCACGACCTCCACGTTTTCCTTGCTGTTCAGCAGGCGGAACACCGCCCGCCCGATGCGACCGAATCCGTTGATGGCGACCCTCATGCCGTCACCTCCTTGCCGGCGATGAGCCCGGCGACCTTGCGGGCCGTCTCGAGCATGCGATAGGCGTAGCCCCAACCGTTGTCGTACCAGATCAGGCACTTGACCAGGCCGTTGCCCAGCGACAGCGTGGCCTTGGCGTCCAGCACGCCGGAGTTGGGGTTGCCGATGATGTCGCTGGAAACGATGGGCTCTTCGGTGTAGCCGAGCAGGCCCTTGTACTGGCCGTCGGCGGCCTCGGCGAAGATGGCGTTGAACTCCTCCGCGCTCAATGGCTTGTCCAGTTCCAGCACCAGATCCAGGTTGGATCCGGCGGCCACGGGCACGTTCAGGGCCATGCCGTCGATCCGGCCCTGGAGTTCGGGCATCAGTTCCATGACCGCCCCTGCGGCCCAGCTGCTGTTGGGGATGATGTTCTGGGCGGCCGAACGGCTCCAGCGCAGGCCGCCGCCGGCGGTATCGCTCAGCTGCTGGTCGCTGGTGTAGGCGTGGACGGTGGTCATGGTGGAGCGC
>JALUJS010000552.1 GCA_027056825.1 Candidatus Krumholzibacteriia bacterium
TGCGGGTCGTCATCCCAGGAGACATACTCCTGCAACCAGTCCAGGCTGATCTTCACTGCACACCTCGGAATTGCTGAAGGAAGCGCAAGTCGTTCTCGTAGAGCAGGCGGATATCGTCGATGCCGTACTTGAGCATGGCGATGCGGTCGATGCCCATTCCGAAGGCGAACCCGGTGTAGGCGTCGTCGGGATAGCCTGCGGCGCGGAACACGTTGGGATGAACCATCCCGGCGCCCATGATCTCCAGCCAGCCGGTCTGCCCGCACACCCCGCAGCCCTTGCCCCGGCAGGCCACGCACTGCATGTCCACCTCCACCGAGGGTTCGGTGAAGGGGAAGAAATGGGGCCGGAAGCGCGTGGGTTCCTCGGCCCCGAAGAACAGGCGCACGAAGGTATCGACGGTGGACTTCAGGTCCGCCATGCTGATATCCCGGTCCACCACCAGCCCCTCGATCTGATAGAACTCCGACGAGTGGGAGGCGTCGGCGTTCTCGTTGCGGTAGACCCGCCCGGGAATGACGTACGCCAGGGGCGGCTGCTGCTGCTCCATGATCCGCACCTGCATGGGCGAGGTCTGCGTCCGCAGGCACACCGCGTCGCTGATGTAGAAGGTGTCCTGGATGTCCCGGGCGGGATGGTCGTCGGGGAAGTTCAGGGCGGTGAAGTTGTAGTAGTCCAACTCCACCTCCGGCCCCTCGGCGCGGGAAAAGCCCATGCCGTAGAAGATGTCGCAAATGGACTCCAGGATGCTGACCAGGGGGTGCGCCGTGCCCAGCCCGGCCCCGCGGGGCGCAGGCAGGGTCAGGTCCACCCCTGCGACGGCGCCCTCGTCGCGACCGGCCGACAGCTCCTGTCCCTTGCCGTCCAGCAGTGCGGTCAGCTCCTGCTTCAGACGGTTCAGTTCGGCGCCCAGGGCGGGCCGCTCGTCGGCGGGCACGTCCTTCAGGCCCCGCAGCATGAGGGTCAGCTCCCCCTTGCGGCCCAGCAGGGCGACGCGGAGGGCTTCCAGTTCGTCCGGTGTCGCGGCGGCCGAGATCCGCTGCGGCCCCTCCCTGCGCAAACGCTCGATGGCTTCCTTCATGCACACACCCTCGTGGTTGGGTTGCCCGCGGTCCAAAGCATACGCGCCGGCCCTCGTCAGAGACGACCGACGCGTATCGGCAGGATCGGCCCGGAAGGATCTCCGGGGTGTCGCTACAGCGCGCTCTTGGCCGCCTCGGCCAGCTTGGCGAAGGCCGGGGCGTCATGCACGGCCAAATCGGCGAGCATCTTGCGGTCGATCTCGATCTCGGCCTTTTTCAGCCCGTTGATGAAATGGCTGTAGCTGAGGCCGTTGAGCCGCGCGGCCGCGTTGATGCGCGTGATCCACAGGCGGCGGAAATCGCGCTTCCGGTTGCGGCGATCGCGATAGGCGTAGGCCAGGGCGCGGTCCACGCTCTCGCGGGCCATCACGTACTGGTTGCCACGGCCGCCGACGAATCCCTTGGCGCGCTTGAGATATTTCTTCCGCCGGTGCTTGGCGGCCGGATTGTTTGTTGCCCTGGGCATGGTGTTGCCTCCTTCTCACGGACCCGACAGGGGTCGTCTTGGCTGGACTACTTGCCCCCTGCGAGCATCTTGAGGGCGCGGGCTTCGTCACTGGGAGCCAGGATCCCCGACTTCCGCAGGTTGCGCAGCCGCTTGGGACTCTTGGCTGTGAACAGGTGACCGTGGTAGGCCTTGTTCCGCTTGATCCGGCCCTTGCCGGTCAGCTTGAACCGCTTGGCCGCAGCCCGGTTGGTCTTCATCTTGGTCTTGGCCATGGTGTTCGCCTTTCTCTGCCGTTCATCGACCCGGCCTGCGCCGGATCAGGTCGTCTTGACGGGCGCCAGCACGAAGGAGATCTGCCGGCCTTCGCGCTGGGGCGCGGACTCCCGCGTGCCGTATTCAGCCAGTTCCTCGGTCAGGTGGTTCAGGAATTCCAGGGCCAGATCCATGTGAGTGATCTCGCGCCCCCGGAACCTCATCACCACCTTCACCTTGTTGCCCGCCTCGAGGAACTTGATGATGTGCTTCTTCTTGAATTCGTAGTCGTGCTCGTCGGTCTTGGGCCGGAACTGGATGGTCTTGACCTTGACCGTGTGGGAAGCCTGCCGGGCCTTGCGGGCCTTCTTGCTCTGTTCGTACTTGAACTTCCCGTAGTCCATGATCTTGCATACCGGGGGTCGCGCGTTGGGGG
>JALUJS010000553.1 GCA_027056825.1 Candidatus Krumholzibacteriia bacterium
GCACACGACAACCATCCCGAACTCGATGCCCTGATGGATTTCCTGCTGGGCGAGGAGGAGGACCTGGAGCAGGTGATCCAGCTGGCCGCCCTGTACGCCAGATTGCTGCCCGGGAGCTTCGTGACCTGCGTGGACTTCCTGGAGCCCGGCCGCGTGACCGGCTTCGACGGGTCCCGGGGCATCGTCGAGGTGCGGTTCGGTGACCGCGACGCCTCCTTCGGCCGGGCGACCCTGCAGAAGCTGACTCCCCGGCCGGACGATCATTTCCCCGCGCTGCTGATGTACGATCAGCAGCGACTGAAGGAGTTGGCCGAGAGCGACCCGGTGGAATTCATCAAGATCGCCCTGCGCGCGCAGCGGGAGAACCGCTATTCCTACCGGGACCTCAAGCAGGCGGTGGGCGACCTGCTGGGCGAGGCGGGTTGGCGCCGCTGGTGGCACGAGGCCAAGCCCCAGCTCAAGCGCGACCCCATGATTTCCATGTCCGCGGGTTCCCAGCCGGTGTTCCGCATGCTGCGCCAAGCCGATCATTACGAGGACCGCCTCAGGCGGAAGTTCGACCATGCCGGCCAGGCGCGCGCGGCCTTTCAGATCGTGCTGGAATACCTCACCGAGATCGCGCGGGAGGAGAAGGCCGGCCATTGCGACGGCTGCGCCGACGCTGATCTCCTGGCCCACTTCGGCAACGGCTGCGCCCGGCTGGCGGTGGCCTCCCTCAAGGAGGGGGACCCGGCGGCCGCCCTGGCGGGCCTGGCCCTGCACGCGGCCATCGCCGCCCGCGGGGTGGAGGTGGCCCGTCCCAACCCCAAGGCCGCCGCGCAGGTCCTGTCCCGGCTCGGCGACCCCGGGGAGCTGGTGACGGAGCTGTCCGAGCCCCTGCTGCAGCAGGTCCTGCTCTACGTGCGCGAAGCCCATCCCGACGGCTGGGCCGAGGTCTGGGCGCGTGTCATGGCCCGCAGCGGCAAGCGCATGTGCGACGTCATCGCCAAGGGGCTGCTCGAGGGCGGCCGCGAGGACGCCCTGGTGCAGGCCCTGCAGGCCGCCCTGGCCAAGCCCACCAACAGTCCCGAATTGCTGGGCTGGCTGTGGAAGACCCGACACACCACCGGGACCATGGGCCGTTTCCTGGCCGGGCGGGAGGAACTGCCCGCCGGCCGTGTGCTGGAGGCCATGCTCTCGCTGCTGGACGCGGTCGGCAAGCTCTACGGCATGGCCATGGAGGAACGCCATCTGAAGGTGCTGGAGTCGGCCCGCACGGCCCTGGCCACCCAGAACAACCGGCCCCTGCTGGCCCTGCTGGACGGCCTGCCCGAGCGCGAAGCGCGCCGCTTCAAGGACATCCTCCATCACAACGAGGGCCTGGCGTCGGCCCACAAGGCCCAGCTGTTGGGCTACCTGCGTTCCCAGCATCCGGAGCTGTTCGTGGAGGTGCTGCGGGAGTGGGAGGAGACCGGCCGGATCTACACCACGCAGGAAGGTCTGCGCCGCACCGAGCAGGCCCTGCAGCATATCGTCAAGGAGGAGATTCCCCAGGTGGCGCGGCAGATCGGGGAGGCGGCCAGCTTCGGCGACCTCAGCGAGAACAGCGAGTATACCGCCGCCCTGGAAAAGCGCGACCAGCTGGCCAGCCGGGCCACCCGCCTGGAGACCGAGCTGGCCATGGCCAAGGTCATCGACCACGAGATGGCCGCCAGCGATTTCGTCAACATCGGCACGCGGGTGACCGTGCGGCTGCTGCCCGACGGCGAGCCCGAAATCTACACCTTCCTCGGCCCCTGGGACACGGACGTGGACAACAGGGTGCTGAACTACCAGGCGCCCCTGGCCCAGGCCTTCATGGGCGCCAAGGTGGGCGAAACGGTGGTTTTCGGCGAGGACGGCGACCAGCGGAGCTGGGAGATCCTGGCCATCGAACCGGCCCCGGGCATCTGATCAGAAGTTGACCCTCGGGGCCGGATTTTGAGCGCGCGGGGTCGGCGGCCGGGGCGCCCCGGCTTTGGGAAATATTTGTGAAAAACCCCTCCTTTTGAGATCCAGTTGTAAAAAACAGCCACCAAAACGCATGATATCCCCTTCGTTTGCTCCCCTGCCATCATTTCGGGGATCGCCCGCGGTCATCGCATACCGCCTGTCGTTTCCGGAACGCTGCTTGCGAATCAGGACCGGATCACTGGGTCGGGCTCCCTCCTGCGGGTGGGATTCCGGTCC
>JALUJS010000554.1 GCA_027056825.1 Candidatus Krumholzibacteriia bacterium
GCGCCCTGGAGGCCCCTTTGCCGACGAACACCCTGCAGTCCGTTGACCTTTGGCGGGGAAGTGCTTCTTCCCCGTCCGGGATATCCTGCGAGGAGTCCCTGCTCAGGGAACTGCGCGAACTGGCCCTGGAGAGCCGGGATACATCCGGCCTCGGCGGGGTCCTGTTCGAATCCCTGCGCAAGAACCTCGGCGCACCCGGTTGCGAGCGGATCCTGGGGGGTATGGTCGCCCTGCTGGAACGGGGCGAACCCGCGGGCGTGCGGCTGCTGGCTGGTTTCCTGGATGTCGCCACCCCGGCTTCCCGCCTGCTGCCGCGGGTGCGCAGCCTTTCCTCGAGCCGCCGCCTCTACCTGGCCCGGGTCAGGGACGACGCGCGGCCGGGAGCGGTGCTGGAGGATTGGCGGGACCGCCTCCAGGATCTTCGCGCACGCTGTGACGCCGTCCTCGCGGAACGCTCCTGGCAGCCGTCCCGTCCCGGCGACCGGCCCGGCTGGGAGGAACCCTGGGGAGCCATGCGCACCGTGCTGGCGCGACTGTTGCGGGAGGCCGCGGCGCGGGGTTTCCTGGAACAGGCCGAGCGGACCCTCCTGGCCGACCTGATGCGGCTGGAGATCGACGCCCTGCAGGAGCGGGTCAGCCATCTGGCCGGGACCGTGGATCCGTACCGGGTGTCCGTCATCACGCGCCTGTTGCCGATTCTCAGCGATACCGATGCGGATGTCCGGGATCTGCGCGGCATCGTGACGCAGCTGGAGGAAGGGCACATCAGGGAAGCCCTGACGGTTCCCCGTTTGCGCGCCTTCGAAGTCCTGGATGAGAAGGAATTCCGTGTCCTCCTGGAGACGATGGAGCGTTCTGGTCCCTTGCGCATGGTCGCCGCGTTGCTGGAGGCCCAGAGGGAGCGGCCCCTGCCGGTCCAGTCCCTCGCCTACGGCGCCGCCCGCCTGATGACCATCGCGGGGCTGCTCGCCGAGGCCGGTCTGCGCAGCGGGCCCCTGGGCCTGGCGGAGGCCTGCCTGCTGATCCTGCGCCATCACGCCGACGGCGAGGCCGCCCTGGAAATACCCGCGCAGATCAGCGAGCAGGTGGCCGAGTGCCTGGACCGGGCAACCGAACGCGAGGACTTCTCCAGGACACCCGAACCCGGTCCGGCCGGCTGGCCGCTGGGCGGTGTGGACGTCCTGGTCGGCCAGCTCGTGGTGGTGCTGCCGCCCGAAGGAGCGGACTTTCCGGTCTGGCCCCATTTCCTGCCCACGGCCGGCGACTACGATCCCCTGCTGGCCCTGGCCCTCCCGGGGCTCGACGAGCGCACGGATATGCAGCCCCGGGAGGCCACCGAGGATGACGCGGAGGAGGAAAGCCAGGAAGAGACCCTCAGCGCCGCGTCCATGAAGAACCTGGTGTTGACGAACATCCAGTCCACCTCCCTGGTGCTGGGCTTCCTGCGCAATCCCAAGTTCGTCGCCATCCCGGGGCTCGTCGAGGCGGTGGCCGTGCGCACCCGCAACCCGCGCGTCATCGAGACCATCGCCACGGACCGAACCCTGTACACCGGCTTCGCCAACCGGGGCGTGGCCCTGGCCTGCCTGCGCAGCCCCGTCAACGTATCAGTGAAGATCCTGCGCAAGTTCGTCCACGTGAAGTACGTCTCCAAGGTGGATCTCAAGCGCATGGCCCAGGACAAGGCGGGGATCCGCAAGGAGGTCCTGCGGGAGATCCGGAAATACCTCGAAACCCTGGCCTGACACGGTTGACTTGCCCTCCCCGGACGCCTAGGTTTGACCCATGCAAGGCATGGAAAGCGGCTGGAAACGGGAGGGTTTCCGGCCGCCCCTGGTCCGGTCGGCCTCCAACTCAAGGGAGAGTGTGATGTTCGCCAAGCGCATGCAGAATCTGGGTACCGAGACGGCCTTCGAGGTCCTGGCGCGGGCCAAGGCGCTCGAGGCGCAGGGGCGCGACGTGGTCCACCTGGAGATCGGGGAGCCGGACTTCGACACTCCGGCCAACATCATCGAGAAGGCCGTGGAGGCCCTGCGCAGCGGGTATACGCACTATGGGCCCTCGGCGGGCCTGCCCGAGGTGCGCAAGGTCTTCGCCGAGCACATCGCGCAGGACCGGGGCATCGACGTGGGACCGGACAACGTGGTCATCGTGCCCGGCGGTAAGCCCATCATCTATTTCCCATTGACCGCCCTGGTGGA
>JALUJS010000555.1 GCA_027056825.1 Candidatus Krumholzibacteriia bacterium
TAGACCAGGCGCCAGCCTTCCTGCCGGGCGATCTCCTCGATCAGATCCACGAAGAACCCCCGGGGCTCGCCCCCGGGGGTCACCGAAACGATGGGATCGACGGGAAAAACGCCCACTTTGACGATGCGCCCCCCGCCGGACTCGCCCGCACCGTCCTGGGCGGCGGCGAACGGCGGCCAGGCCAGCACCAGTGCGACCAGGGCCGATGCAATCAAACCCCACGGCATCCGAAAGTGGCGCACCCGCATCCCGGCCATCAAGGCTCCCTCCCCCTCGGGCCCATCGGCCTCAGGAACCCAGCGCCGCCAGCAGGTCGCGCTTCAGGCCGTCGTTGGCGGGCTTCTTCCCGAACCAGACCGACCACAGGGCTTCGGCGAATTTCGGGTTTTTGATCTCCCCCAGCACCTGGCCGTTGAGAGTGGTGATCAGGCCGGCGCCGGGAGCGTAGTCGAAGATGATCCTGTCGCCGTCCCGGGCGTCGCGCGTCCAGTATCCCTTGAAGGTCTCCAGCTCGTCCGCGAAGGCCGACGTGTCCTTGTAGTTCTTCTCGATGACCTCCACGAAGGCATTGATGAGCTTCTCGCGGCTGAACCCGCGGCGCAGATCCAGCTGCAGGCGCTTGGGCTGCTGCAGGGCGCACAGGGCCACGCCGAGATCGTCCCCCTCCGGGGTCACACCCTCGAGCAGGTAGGACACGATGGTGTAGACGTCCACCTTCAGGAAGGTCTTTTCCCGCAAGCCGACACCGGTGGCGTTCATGGTCACCTTCTGGTTGTCCATCTGAATGGTGATCTGGTCGGGATATTCGGTGCCCGTCTTCTGCTCGGTGATGCCCCACACCACCGCCGGCGCCGCCAGCATCACCAGGGTTGCCAGGATCATTCGTCGCCTCATGGTCATCACATCATCCTTCCGCTCATCGGCCATGCTTTTTCACCGGGAGACGCCAGTCTAAACCCGCGTGGGTACCGGAACAAGGGAAACTGTACCTGGTTCCGGAATTCACACGCCAACAGGGGGTTATCCGGATGGAGTTGGTCCTGGACACGCCCCGGCCCATGCATGATTGTTGAATCAACAATACTCCCTCTCCGGGCGAAATGGCGAAAGGAACCGAGTCATGGCCATTCATGATCAGGACGCCCTCAAATACCACGAGGCCGGGCGCCCCGGAAAAACCGAAGTCGTTCCCACCAAACCCTGTCTGACCGCGCGCGACCTCTCCCTGGCCTACACGCCGGGCGTCGCGGTTCCCTGCAATGTCATCGCCTCCGATCCCCGCGCCGCGTACCGCTACACCAACCGCGGCAACCTCGTGGCCGTGGTCTCCAACGGAACGGCGGTGCTGGGCCTGGGCAACATCGGCGCCCTGGCCGGCAAGCCCGTCATGGAAGGCAAGGGCGTGCTCTTCAAGCGCTTCGGCCAGATCGACGTGTTCGATATCGAGCTGGATACCGAGGATCCCGAGGAGGTCATCCGCACCTGCCAGCTTCTCGAGCCCACCGTCGGCGGCATCAACCTCGAGGATATCAAGGCGCCCGAGTGCTTCATCATCGAGGAACGCCTGCGCGAGACCATGAACATCCCCGTGTTCCACGACGACCAGCACGGGACCGCCATCATCTCCGCCGCCGCCCTGATCAACGCGGCCAAGTTGCAGGAGAAGAAGCTCGAGGACCTGAAGATCGTCGTCTCCGGCGCCGGGGCCGCCGCCATCGCCTGCGCCAAGCTCATCGAGTCCCTGGGCGTGCCCCGCGGAAACTTCCTGCTCGTGGACAGCAAGGGCGTCTGCTACAAGGGCCGCGAAAAGGGGATGAACGAGTACAAGGAGTACTTCGCCGTCGAGACCGACAAACGCACCCTGGCCGAGGCCATGGCGGGCGCGGACGTCTTCCTGGGCTATTCCGTCAAGGGCTTGGTGACCGGCGAGATGGTCAAGTCCATGGCCGACCGCCCCATCGTCATGGCCATGGCCAACCCCGACCCCGAGATCACCTACGAGGAGGCCAGGAAGGCCCGGCCCGACGTGATCATGGCCACCGGCCGCTCGGACTATCCCAACCAGGTCAACAATGTGCTGGGCTTCCCCTTCATCTTCCGGGGCGCCCTGGACGTCCGCGCCACGGCCATCAACGAGCAGATGAAGATCGCCGCCGCCCACGCCCTGGCCGAGCTGGCCCGCGAACCGGTGCCCGCCGAGG
>JALUJS010000556.1 GCA_027056825.1 Candidatus Krumholzibacteriia bacterium
ATGTGCGGCGGAACCCTGCGGGCCGCGCGGGCGGCCGTGCACCGCGGCTCGGTGATGGTGAACCTGGGCGGCGGCCTCCACCACGCCGCCCGGGACCGGGGGTCCGGTTTCTGCGCCTTCAACGACATGGCCCTGGCCATCGCCTCGTTGCGCGCGCGGGGGTTCGACCGGCCGGTGCTGGTGGTGGACCTGGATCTGCACGACGGCGACGGGACGCGCGCCATCTTCGCAGCCGACCCCACCGTCCACACCTTCTCCATCCACAACAAGGACCTGGGCGATACCGCGGCCGTCGCCTCCACGAGCATCGCCCTGGGCGCCGATATCGGCGACGAGGCCTACCTATCCGCCGTGCGGGAACACCTGCCCCGCGTCTTCGGGGAGGTCGCGCCCGGTCTGGTCTTCTACCTGGCCGGCAGCGATCCCTTCGTGGACGACCGGCTGGGCGACTGGCGCGTCACCCTGGACGGCCTGCTGCGCCGGGACCGCCTGGTGATGGAACTGGCCCGGCCCGGCGGCGACGCGGACATTCCGGTGGTGGTGCTGCTGGCCGGCGGCTACGGACCCACGGCCTGGCGTCACGGCGCGGCCCTGATGTCCTGGCTGCTGACCGGCCGCAGCGATCTGGACATTCCCTTGGAGATGGAGCTGCCGGTGGACCACTACCGGCGCCTGGGCCGCTTCATGCAACGGCCCCTGCTGGCGGGCGGCGGCCCGGAACAGGACGAGCACGACTGGGGCCTGAAGGAGGAGGAGTTCAGCGGCGCGGGGCCCCTGCGGGAGCAGCTCTTCCTGGGCGTGTTCAGCCGTCACGCCCTGGAAATGACCCTCGAGGAGATCGGACTGCTGGACCGTCTCCGCGAGCGGGGATTCCAACGCCTGGCCGTATCCGTGGACCTGGATGATCCCCAGGGCCACACCCTGCGCATCGCCACGCGGGACGAGCCGCCGGTGACGGTGATGGAACTGCGTCTGCGCGAGGATCGCGCCCTCATGCCCGGCCGCAGCCTGCTGATGGTGGAGTGGCTGCTGATCCAGGACGCCCGCGGCAGCTTCGAGATCTCCCGTCCCCTGTTGCCTGGCCAGGAATACCCCGGGTTGGGGCTGCTGCGCGATACGGCCGCGGTGCTGATCGTGGCGTGCGAGAACCTGGAGCTGGACGGCCTGGCCTTCACTCCCAGCCACTTCCACCTGGCCTGTCTGGCCGATCCCCAGGCCCGCTTCCTGGACCCGGTCCTGCAGGCCCGTTTCCTGGCCCTGCGCGAGGCCACCGCCGGCCTGCGAGTGGCCGAGGCCGCCGCCGCGGTGCGCACAGGCCGCATCCGCGACCTCGATACGGGCGAGGCCGCGGCCTGGACGCCGGGCCCCATGATCCTGCCGGTCAGCGAGGACCTGAAGGCCCACTTCACCGGGAGCGACTACACCGCGCGGGTGGAGGCCGCCCGGCTGGAGTTTCATTTCAGGTTGGAGACATGAAATAAACGAGCGGGACGCCTCGCGCCCCGCCCTTGTCCACAGGCATGGACCATCCGGTTCCGGTCAGATGACCAGGCTGCCGGCGATGTAGAGCCCTCCGATCAGCCCGGCCACGGCCAGGGCCGCGGCCCGGGGATTGCGCTTGAGGTTGCGCACCTCGTTCAGTGCCCGGTTGACCGGATGCCTGCGCGAGAGCCCCGCGATGACCGGCGGCCGCTCGTTGTCGTACAGCGCGAACCCCTTGTGCAGGCGGGGATCCTTCGGCGCCAGGTGCTTGGCCTTCATCAGGTACTTGAAGCCCTCCTCGATGCGCCCGCCCAGCAGGTTGACGTATCCCAGGCCGATGTATCCGGCCGCCGAGCCCTTGTCGAGCTTGACCGCCTGGCGGGCGAGTTTCTCCGCGGTCAGGAAGCGGCCGCCGCCTTCGGCCACGCAGATGGCCAACCCGGCCAGGGCCTCGTTGTCCTTGGGGTTTTCCTGCAGGATGCGACGGAAGCGGGTCTCGGCCGCCTCGTGGTCCCCGTCCAGCAGCAGCTTGTACGCCGCGCAGACCGAGGGGCAGGCCCCCAGGGTGGTGAAGATGTTCTCCCCCCGGTACTCAAGAAGATGGCGAAGTTCACTCATGGCGTTACCTCGGTGTGCAAAATTCCATCCCGCGAGTCGTCGGATTTCATTTTGCCCTGCCCCCGGTGTCTCGTTGTGCCTTCCGCTTCCCCCCGGTGG
>JALUJS010000557.1 GCA_027056825.1 Candidatus Krumholzibacteriia bacterium
CCTACGCCGGGTCCATGGCCGCCTGCATGGCCCTGGACCAGTTCCTTTCCCGCCGCTCGGGCATGATGCGGCCGCTGGACCAGGTGCTGCGGATCATGTACGCCCGGCACCGCGGCGAGCCCCTGAGCCGCGAGGGCATCATCGCGGTGATCCGGGAGGTCACCGGGGTGGACTGCACCGACTGGCTCGCGCGCCGCGTCTACGGCGCCGAGGCGCTGCCCCCGGTGGAGGAATTGATCTAGCCCGAACCCCCCTGGCCAACTACCTTGGTCGTGCTTGTCCGCCGCCGCCGACACGTCTCCAGGTCCCCCACCCCGAGGTCGTTTCGTGGGTCCGATTGCGCCTGTCCGGGAATTCATTCGCAGGGAGTGGCTGCTCTCCCTGGCGGTAGCCGCTTTTCTCATGACTTCCCTGGCCGCCCGCACCCTTCCCCGTCCTGATATCCACGAGCTGGAAATTCTCGTCCTGCTGGCCGCACTGTTCACCGCGGTCCGCGGGTTGGAGGCCTGCGGATCGTTGGCCGCTGTAGCCGGGTCGGTTGGTAACGGCCGGACAGCCGGGTGGGGTCTTGTGGCCGCCGCTTATTTCCTGTCCATGATCGTGACCAATGATGCCGCCCTGGTGGTGATTTGCCCCCTAACCCTGGCCTCCGGATTTCGTCACCCGGACCGGGTCATTATCCTGGAGGCCCTGGCCGCCAACGCCGGATCCGCAATGACCCCCATGGGCAACCCCCAGAACCTCTACCTGTACTGGCATTACGCCGTTCCTCCGCTCCGGTTCATGGCGGAAATCGCCCCGCTGGGCCTGGTATTCCTGCCGGTGCTGCTGGCGGCGGGTTGGTGGGCCGCCGCAGGAAGGACCGGGGACCGGACGGGCCGACCGCCCACCCGGGTGGATCAACCTCGGGCCTGGGCGTGGCTCGTCCTGCTGACATTGGCCGTGCTCGTGGTCCTGCACCTGCTGCCGCTCTGGACCATCGTGGCCGTTTTCGCCTTCGGCCTCATCGCCCACCGGGCCAGCCTGCGCATCGACTACGCCCTGCTGGCCACCTTCATCTTCCTGTTCGGAAGTTCGGCCAACCTGGAGACACTGGCGGGATCGCATCTTGGACCCGACACCCCGGTATTCCTCTATTCCGCCCTGACCAGCCAGGTCATGAGCAACGTGCCCGCCGCCACCCTGTTCGCACGTTTCACCTCCGACTGGCGCGACCTGTTATGGGGGGTCAGCGTGGGCGGGTTCGGCAGCCTGCCGGCCTCGGTGGCCAACCTCATCGCCTACCGCGCCTTCGTCGCCACCGTGGACGGAGGCCGGGCCCGACGCTTCACCGCGACCTTTATCGCCGCCGGTGCCGCGGCATTCGGCCTGGGATGCGCGGTGTTCGCCCTGATCCGCGTGGTCCGCCCTCATTGATTAGGGACCACCGGGGTTGTACATTGGTTTCCGGCCGCGCCACCGTGGCGCGCAGCATGTCCCGACAGCCCGGAGGCCCATCGTGAGCGAGTCCAAGTTCCAGCGCACCCTGATCACCAGCGCCCTGCCCTATGCCAACGGCGAGATCCACCTGGGTCACCTGGCCGGCGCGTACCTGCCGGCGGATATCTACGCCCGCTACCTGCGGCTGCGCGGCCGCGAGGTGCTGTACATCTGCGGATCGGACGAGTACGGGGTGCCCATCACCCTGACCGCCGAGAAGCTGGGCATCACGCCGAAGGAGCTGGTGGACCGCAACCACGCCTCCATCAAGGACAGCTTCGCGCGCTTCGGGATGAGCTTCGACAACTTCAGCCAGACCAGCCGCGAGATCCACACCGAGACCAGCCAGGCCTTCTTCATGGACCTGTTCGAGCAGGGCGTGTTCGTGCAGAAGACCACCCAGCAGTTCTACAGCCCCAGCCAGCAGCGCTTCCTGGCCGACCGCTACATCGAGGGCACCTGCCCCAGGTGCGGCGCCGAGGGCGCGCGCGGCGACCAGTGCGAGGCGTGCGGCTCGTCCCTGGATCCCACCGAGCTGATCGATCCGCGCAACGCGCAGGATGGCAGCCCCCTCACCCTGCGCGAGACCACCCATTGGTTCCTGCCCCTGGGCGACTTCCAGCCCAGGCTGGAGGCCATGATCGATGCGCATCCGGAGTGGAAGGACAACGTCAAGCAGTACTGCCGCGGCTGGTTCAAGGACGGACTGGCCGACCGCG
>JALUJS010000558.1 GCA_027056825.1 Candidatus Krumholzibacteriia bacterium
CGGTGGCGCTGCCTCCGGAGGCCCAGCCTTTGTTGCTGCCCCTGTTCTTCCTGGGGGACGACGGCAAGCTGGAGTTCATCGACGAGCGTTCCTCGTTCGGCAAGGGCAAGCAGGTGCTCTGGCTCGTGTCTTCAGAGCAGGCCGACGAGGCCGCGGCCTGGCTGCGTGCGCAGGGGTGGATGGAGGCAGGGGACGGGGACTGAAATCATTTGACGGATCAGCGAGGTATTCATCCTGCAAGCTGCTCCATGGCGTCCCGGAGGTCCGGGAGCCATGGACGGCGGGAGGACCGGAGGGCCGAGGCGGGCCGGGACAGGAGGTTCCGGCCCGCCGTCCATGGGAGCAGCTTGCAGGATGAATACCTCGCTGATCCGTCAAATGATCTCCAGCCCGTCGGCCGTCACCGTCACCGCCCCGTGATCGTCCTCGACCACCCCGCTGACCAGGTAGGGACCGCGGCTCAGCAGCCGCGCGCCGTAGCGGGCGTACACGCGGGGAAAGAGCGTGACCTCGCAGGTGTCGGTCTCGTCCTCGAGGGTCAGGAACTTCATGGCCTCGCCGGTGGTGCGCACGGTGGCGCTCTTGGCGGTGATCAGGATGCCGGCGACCTTCACGCGCCGGCCGGCCCAGCCGCCGAGGTCGCAGTTGGGCACCACGCCCCGTCCGCGCAGCCAGGGCCGCAGGGCGGCTACCGGGTGGCCGCTGACGCTCAGGCCGAGAATCTCCATCTCCTGGCGCAGCTTCTCGGCGGGCGAGTAGTCCGGGATGGCCGGCACCAGGGAGAGGGCCGCCCGTTCGTCCGCGCCGCCGGCGACCGGGAACAGGGTGGCCGTCCGGACGGGCGCCGGTAGGTGCTGCCCGTCGTCGCCGGCCGTGTCCCTGTTCCGCGCGCCAGGCCGCGCGGGCAGCCGGGGATCGCCGGCCCGGCGCCGGCGCAGCAGGGCGTGCCGCCACAGCAGTTCCGGCCGCGACAGCTCGAAGCCGTCGCACGCGCCGCAGCGGATCAGGTTCTCCGTCTCGTCGGCCGCGAGCTGCGGCACCCGGGCCAGCAGGTCGCCCAGGGAGATGAAGAAGCCGTCGCGGCGGCGCTCGGCCAGCAGGGCGTCCAGGGAACGGCGGCTCATGCCCGCGACCTGCTGCAGGCCGATGCGCACCTGCCGGTCCTTGCCGGTGAAGACGTCCTCGCTGCGGTTGATGTCCGGCAGCAGGATCTCCAGGCCCAGCCGGCGCGCTTCCTCGAGGTAGGCGGCGGTGCTGTAGAACCCGCCGCCGTTGCTCATCACGGCGGCCATGAACTCGGCGGGGTAGTGGGCCTTGAGCCACGCGGACTGGAACGACAGCACCGCGTAACTGGCCGAATGGGCCTTGCAGAAGGCGTAGCCGGCGAAGCTGCTGATCTGCCGCCACAGCTCGGTGATCACCTCCGGTTCGACCCGGGGCGCGCGCCCGTCGCGCATGGCCTGCTCCGCGCCCGAGAAGAAGCGTTCCTTCAGGGCCAGGAAGTCCGCGCGGTCGCCCTTGAAGCTCATGGCCCGGCGCATGAGGTCGGCCTCGGCCAGGCTCATGCCCGCCACCGCGCTCAGGGCGCGCATGACGTCCTCCTGGTAGATCATCACGCCGTAGGTCTCGCGCAGGAACTCCAGGGCGGGATGAGGGAGCGTGGGCGGCTCCTTGCCCAGGTGGCGCAGGACGAAGCTGCGGGACATGCCGCTGTCCGCGGGGCCGGGCCGGATCACGCTGCTGGCGGCCACGACCACGGCGAAGGTGTCGGCCTTGAGCTTCCGGAGCAGGGCGCGCATGCCAGGCGATTCGATGTAGAAGCAGCCCATGGTGCGGCCGCTGCTGATCAGACGGCGCGTGGCCGGGTCGTCGTCCGGCAGCCGGGCCGGATCGACGGTCACGCCGGCGTTGACGGCCACCGCGCGCGCGGCGTCGGCCACCACGGCCAGGCCGCGCTGGGCCAGCAGGTCGATCTTCACCAGGCCCAGGTCCTCGATGGAGTACATGTCCAGCTGGCTGATGAGGATGCCCTTGCACGCCCACTGCAGGGGGAACAGGTCGGTCAGCGGCCGGTCGGCGATGACCACGCCGCCGGCGTGGACGCCGAGGTGGCGGGGGCGCCGGGCCAGGTCGCGGGCCTCGGCCAGCAGGGTGCGGTAGGGCTCGCGGCCCAGGGGCAGTCCGGCGGTCTCGGGT
>JALUJS010000559.1 GCA_027056825.1 Candidatus Krumholzibacteriia bacterium
GCCCTGGTGCGGGTCAAGGAGATCCTCTACAACCGCATCAACAAGTTCGGCGTTTCCGAGCCCGAGATCACGACCTTCGGCAGCAGCCGCATCGTGGTCAAGCTGCCGGGCCTGCAGGATCCCGAGCGCGCCAAGAATCTGCTGGGCAAGACCGCGCGGCTGGAGTTCCGCATGGTGCGGCCCGAGGATGATATCCAGGCCGCCCTGGACAAGATGGACCAGATCTTCAAGGGCGAGGTCCCCGGCGGGGACCAGCAGGCCGCAGCCGACTCCACCGCTGAAGAGGCCGACGAGGTCGCCGCGGCCGCCGACAGCACCGCCGACGACCTGGACGCCCTGCTGGACGAGGACCAGGACACCGCCGCGGTGGACGAGGCCTACCTGAAGGAGCATCCCTTCAGCGGCCTGGTGGTGCGGGTGCCCAGCGCCTCCCGTCGTTCCAGCACGCCCCTGTACGTGGACGAGAAGGACGTCAAGACCGTCCAGGCCATGCTGGACGACGAGCGCGTGCCCACGCGCCTGCGCGGGCTGGAATTCCAGCTGGGCATGGAGCCCATGAACATGGGCCAGGGCAAGATGCTGCGGCCCCTGTACCTGGTGGACGCCAAGCCGGTGCTGACCGGCGACCAACTCGTGGACGCCACCGCTACCGCCAGCCACGACACCCCCGGCAACTGGGAAGTCAACTTCACCCTGAACAACCGCGGGGCGCGGGTCTTCTCCAAGGTCACCGGGGAGAACGTCGGCCGCTACCTGGCCATCAGCCTGGACGGACGCATCAGCTCCGCCCCGGTGATCCAGGGCAAGATCCCCAACGGCTCGGGCGTGATCCAGGGCCGCTTCACCAACGCCGAGGCCAGCGATCTGGCCCTGCTGCTGCGGGCCGGCGCCCTGCCCGTGGACGTCCACATCGCCGAGGAACGGACCGTGGGTCCGAGCCTGGGCAGCGACTCCATCCACGCGGGCATCAACGCGGCCCTTTACGGCTCCCTGCTGGTGATCCTGTTCATCGTGATCTACTACAAGATGAGCGGCGTGGTCACCGATATCGCCCTGATCGCCAACATCCTGATCCTCATGGCGGTGCTGGCCCAGTTCGACCTGGTTTTGACCCTGCCCGGCATCGCCGGCATCATCCTGACGGTGGGTATGGCGGTGGACGCCAACGTGCTGATCAACGAGCGCATCCGCGAGGAGCTGCGCAAGGGAAAGACCATCAAGGCGGCCGTGCAGGCCGGTTACCTCAACGCCACGCGCACCATCGTGGACGCCAACGTGACCACGCTGATCGCCGGCGTGATCCTGCTGTGGTTCGGCACCGGCCCCATCAAGGGCTTCGCGGTCACCCTGAGCATCGGTATCCTCAGTTCCATGTTCACGGCCCTGGTGATGACCCGGGTCCTGATGGAATTGATGGTCAAGGGCAAGGGCCACGAGAAGCTGAGTATCTGATTCGCGGCGCGCGGGAGCTGCCCCGCGCGCGGTTCGTCATTCGCCCGCAGGGCGCAGGCCGGAGCCCCGGCTCCGGGAAAGGTCAAGCGAGATGGAATTCTTCCGGAACCCCAATATCAACGTGGTCGGAGCCATGAAGGGGGCCTTCACCTTTTCCATGGTGCTGATCCTGATCAGCGTGGTGTCCCTGGTTGTCCACGGCGGCCCGCGGCTGGGCATCGACTTTACCGGCGGTTCGGTGCTGCAGGTGAAGATCACCCCTGCCCCGGCGGTCGGCGACCTGCGCAGTGCCCTGGAGAAGAAGGGCTACGCGGGCGCCGAGGTGCAGGAGTTCGGTTCGGCAGACGAGTTCCTGATTACCGTGCCCGGCGTCGAGGAGGGTACGGAGAAGAACATGGACGAGTCCCAGGCCCTGCTCAACGATCTGAAGGACGCCATGGGGGGCAAGCAGGTCGAACTGCGTCGCGAAGAGAGCGTCGGGCCGAAAATCGGCGGCGAGCTGCGCACCGCGGCCATCAACTCCATCGTGGCTTCGCTGGCGCTCATCGTTCTTTACCTGACGGTGCGCTTCGTGTTCCGCTACGGCATCGCCGCGATCATCGCCCTGATCCACGACGTGACCCTGACCCTCGGCGCGTTCTCCCTGTTGAACCTCGAGGTCAACCTGCAGACCATTGCGGCCTTCCTGACGATCATCGGTTACTCGTTGAACGACACCATCGTGATTTTCGACCGGATCCGC
>JALUJS010000560.1 GCA_027056825.1 Candidatus Krumholzibacteriia bacterium
ACCGAGCCCCTGGTTGTGGTCGAACGGGACGGGGAACCGGTGGACTGGAATGTTCCCCCTGCGCTGGGCGATATGGATGGAGACGGTCTGCCGGAAATCGTCCTGACCGGCCCGCGCGGCCTTTACGCCTTTACCGGCGCGGGGGACCCCCTGATCGCCGGCGGGGCGGCCCCCGGCCTGTTCGCCGATCTTCCCGCCTGCGGGGCGCCGCCTGTGCTGGCCCCCCTGAACGGTTCGCCGGCCCAGGTCGAGAATGTCCAGGTCGCGGCTTTCGTCGCCTATGAAACGGCCGGCCATGCCTTTCTCAAGGGTTTCGAAACGGATCCGCAGGAACATTTTCCGGCCGTGGATCTCGGGCCGGGTTTCGTTGAGGCCGCGCCCGTGCTGGCCTTCGACGACTGGTTTCTGGTGGTGCGGCGGGACACCCTGTCCGGCGCCGCCGCCCTGGTGGCGGTGTCGTACGGGCCCTACGGAACAGACCTGCCGCCACGCGTGGTGGAGCAGGATCTGCCCGTGGAGCCGGGCCCCTGGCCCGTCCTGGCGGGCCTGGTCCGCGGGGGAGCGGACGAGTTGCGCTACGTGCAGGTCGCCGGCCGCGACGGTTCCGGGGTGACCCTTTTCTTCGACGCGGACATGATGACCGCGGCCGCTCCCATGGTCTGGACCGACCGGGTCAAGGTGTCTTCGCCGTTTGCTCCCGGCGGGGCCTTCATCGGCCCGGATGTCCTGGGCGCCGTGGGGCACGGCGGCGACTGGTCGGACGGCTGGCCCCGGCCTGTGTCCGATGTTTCACCCGATGCGCAGCGGGGCGGCCCGCTCACGGTCTGGCTGCCCGGCGTGGATTCCCCCCGCCCGCAGTGGATCTTCCCCTTGCCGGACGGGCGGCTGGCCGCGCGCGCCGCAAGGGGCGAGGAACTGGACGGTTGGCCCGCGTCCGGGCCGGCCGGCGGCGGGATCACCCCGGCGGTCGGGGACCTCGATGGCACCGGCGGCGGCGACCTGGCCGCGGCGGGATCGTTCTTGCATGTTGCCGGGGTCGGATCCGACGGCCTGGGACTGGACGGTGAATTCAGCAGCATGGTCATGGTGTGGTCCGATGTGACCGTCGGAGAGGCGCCCTGGCCCATGGCCGGCGGGGGCATCTGGCGCAACGGAAGCTATGATCCTGATCCCTGGACGGTCCAGACCGGCGGCGCCGGGGGATCGGGACTGGTCAGCGGTAGCCATGTGTGTTATCCCAACCCCCTGGGCGAGGGCCCGCTTTTCGTCCGGGGACAGGCGCGGGCCCCGGGACGGGCGCGGGCCTACGTGTACAACCTGGAAGGTGAACTGGTCACCGAAACCGGCTGGAGGGACGTGATCGGAGGAGAGCCTTTCACCCTGGAGGTCCCGCTCGACGGGGCGGTCACCGGCATGTACGTGTGCCGCCTGGTCGTCGACGCGGGAGGCGGAACGGACGCCAGTGTCGTATCCTTTGCCATCGTAAGATGATTACAACCGGCGTCCGCTGCGGGCGCGCTCGGAAAGGGAACCCATGATTCGCAATCGGCTGTCGATGGCCTGCGGGCTGTTGCTGGTTCTGGCCCTGATCACCACCGCGGTACCGGTCATCGCCGGCAATCCCGGGGATTCCTCCCTGCTGTCCCTGCGTATGGGCGTGGGGGCGCGGGAGGCCGGCATGGGGGAGGCCGGCGTGGCCTCCAGCACCGGGGCGACGGCCCTGTTCTGGAACCCGGCCAACAACGTCTTCGCCGACTTCCAGACCGAGCTTGTCCTGCAGCACAACCGCTACCTGGGCCTGTTCAACCACGAGGCCGCCGCGGTGGCCCACCAGGCGGCGGCCGCCCTGCCGCTCTGGAAGGAGTAGTCGCCCATGGCGTTGAACCTGGCGATGCTCTCCACCCAGCAGACGCCGCCGCTCTCGGTGCCTGCGCGATTTTTGCTCACCGCACCCCTGTTCATGGGGGCTGCCGCGCTGACGCTGGCGATCTGGCCCGACCAGTTCGGCGGCCGCTGGAGCCCGGCTGTGCTTGCCGCCACGCATCTGTGGGTGGTGGGTTTCATGCTCATGGTAATGGTGGGCGCCATCCAGCAGCTGGTGCCGGTGCTGATCGGCGTGCCCCTGGCCAGGCCGGTGATGGTGGCGCGGGTGCTGCACACCCTGCTGACGAGCGGTACCCTGGCTCTCGCGGCG
>JALUJS010000561.1 GCA_027056825.1 Candidatus Krumholzibacteriia bacterium
GCAGGAGGAGCTGCTGCTGCGGGTTACCAACCTGCTGGAGACCACCCGGCGGGAGCGCGAGGCCAATCCCCTGACCGGCCTGCCGGGCAACCGGGCCATCGAACGCGAGATCACCCGGCGCCTGGAAAAGGGCCGGGACTTCGGCCTGATGTACATCGACATCGACCGCTTCAAGAGCTTCAACGACTACTACGGTTATTCGCGGGGCGACCGCGCCATCGCCTTCCTGGCCGGGGTGCTGACCGGTTGCACCCAGAAGTTCGGCGCGCCCGGCGACTTCGTGGGACACGTCGGGGGCGACGACTTCGTCGTGGTGACCGAGGCGGCCGGGGCCCTGAACCTGGCCCGCCGCATCATCGAGGAGTTCGACACCGGCCGGGACGACCTGCATGACGCGGCGGACCTGGAGCGCGGCTACCTGACCGTCAAGGATCGCACGGGACAGGCCAACAACTTCCCCCTGATCACCCTGACCGTGGCCCTGGTCGACCGCATGGCCGGCCGCTTTTCGCATCCGGCCGAACTGAGCGACGCCCTGGCCGAGATCAAACGCTACGGCAAATCCAAGCCGTACAGCGTGGTGGTCCGCGAGCGCCGCAACCCCGACACCGGCTCGCCCGAGGACATGGTCGTGGCCACCACGGCCGGGAACACCAACCCCTGACCGAAAGGCGGCCATGAGCGACCGTGGCCTCATCGATATTCCCCGGCGCAGCGGGCAGGACCCCCTGGAGGTGGCCCTGTCCTGTTGCCGGAATCCGGACCGCCTGCCCACCGGGGACGAGCTGGTGTCCGGACTGGCGCGCGGATTGCTGTGCCTGGAGGCGGTGGAAGCCGCCGCCGTCCTGATCCATCCCCAGGCTCCCGGCTTCACCATGGCCCACGGCGGTTCCACGGGCTCCTCGTGTATCGTTATGCGCGGCGCCGACGAGGACCCCAACCGGGTTCGCGCCTCCAGCCGCTGGTCCGACGCGGTGTGGAACACCTTGCAGACGGCGCCGGAGTCCGGTTTCGCCACCGGCCGCGGCCCATTCATCCCGCAGGAAGGACAGGACGCCGGACTTGCCCTGGATCCGCGGACCCCGTGGCTGGGGCGGATCCTGGTCGTGGGAGGGGAGCCTGCGGTGGCCGTGCTGGTCGTGCCGGTCGCGGACGCCGCCGACCAGGACCTGCGCGCGGGCCTGCGGGATCTCTGCCTCGCCGTGGAGGCGGTGCTGGGCATCTGGGTCGAGGCCATGGCCCTGCGCACCCGCCTGCGCCAGGTGCGGGCCGAGAGCCGGACCCTCGGGCGCATCAACCAGATGCAGAACCGTTTCGTGGCCATGGCCAGCCACGAGTTCAAGACCCCGCTGACGTCCATCACCGCCTACGCCGACATCCTGGCCGGCCGCATCACCGACGAGCACTTTCCCCAGGCCACCGAGTTCCTGGACGTCATCCGCCAGGAGGCCGACCGCCTGCTGCGGATGATCAACCGCATCCTGGACTTCAGCCGCATGGAGTACGGGGCCCGTTTGCTGGACCTCGAGCAGGTGGACCTCGAACCCCTGGTGCGCGAGACGGTCCGCTCCCTGGGACCGGGTATCCAGGGCAAGCATCTGCAGGTCCATGTGCATACCCCGCGGGATCTGCCGCAGGTCGAGATCGACGCGGACCTGGTGCGGCAGGTGCTGGTCAACCTGGTGGGCAACGCGGTCAAGTACACCCCCGCCGAAGGCTCCATCACCATCGAGATGGCAGACCAGGCGGCCATGGTGGCCGTCACGGTGGCCGACGACGGTCCGGGCATTCCCCCGGGGGACATGAAGCGGATCTTCCGGGAGTTCTACCGGGCCAGCGGGACGCAGGCCCAGGAGGGGACGGGGCTGGGCCTGACCATCGCCCGCCACATCGTGCACCTTCACGGCGGGGATATCAGCGTGGCGGCGGGACCCGAGGGTGGTACGGCCTTCACCTTCCTGTTGCCCAAGGCCTGCCGATTCCCCCAACCCGTACCCGGTTACCTCGCCCGATACGGCAGCCAGGAGGACCTGCGCCTGCTGCTCACCGAAGCGGTGCGGCTGGTGGCCGAGCTTTGCGGCGCGGACCAGGCCGCCTTGCTGTTGCGCGACGGTGCCGACAAGCTGGCGACGGTGTGCGCCCTGGGTCTGGGGCCCCTGGCGCCGGATCCGGAACCTGTGCCGGAGACCGC
>JALUJS010000562.1 GCA_027056825.1 Candidatus Krumholzibacteriia bacterium
CCAGCCCGATCCGGCGATGTACCCGCGCACCACGCACTCGACGTCATAGCGGTCCGCCTTGCGCACCAGCAGGGCGCGCCCGCCGAGAGCCTCCGCATGGTCATCGAAGGGCGCGGGAAATCGCGCGGGGTCGGCGGTCACCACGTGGTTGGGAATCACGTCCCGGAAGAAATCGAACCAGCCCAGGGACATGGCGTTCAGCACCACGCCCCTGCCGGGCACGACCTGGTCCATCACCACGTCGAAGGCCGAGATGCGGTCGGTGGTCACGATGAACAGTTCGGAGCCGAGGTCGAAGATGTCACGGACTTTGCCCTCGAAATCGGGCACGAGACCCAGGTCGCGGGTCGAACGCAGGGCAGGCATGGCAACTCCCGGAAGAGAAACGGGCCGTCGGTGCGTCCGCGGACGCCACAAGGTCCGTCGACGGCGGGACGCCGGCATGGTAGGCGCGCCTCGGGCGGGTGTCAAGGCGTCGGCAGGATTCCCCCGTCCCCGTACAGGGTGGACCACTGCAAATCACCGTTGCCGGACCATTGCAACAGGACGCTGCCCACGGCGTCGGTCCGCACCAGGGGCACCGTATCGCCCCGCACGATGTAGGGGCCGTGGCTGGGATGATGGTACCGGTTTCCCGTGCCGCAACTGATCAAAACCAGCCGCGGATCGAGGACCTCCAGGAAAGGCCGGGATCCCGATGTATTACTGCCATGATGACCCGCTTTCCAGACCTGCGCGCCCCCGAAGGAGGGGTTGCGTTGCCGGAAGAGGTGTTCCGCTGCGATCTCCTGGTCCCCTCCCCAGACCATGACGCAGCCGCCGCGATATTCCAACCCCACCATGAGGGACAGGTCGTTTTCTTCCAGGTCCAGTCCGGGATCAGGGGCCTGCAGCACGCGCAAGCGCCAGTCGCCCCACCGGTGGAGCACCTCCCCCGCCCGGGGCCGTCGCATGGGCGCAGCGCCCGGGGCCCGGGCGTGACCTCCGCAGAGCCATTCCCCCACCTTCACCTGCGTGGCCAGGTCCGGTGCCCCGCCGGTATGATCGAGATGGCCATGGGTCAGGAGCACCGCGTCCAGACGCCCGACGTGCTCCCGGCGGAGATAGTCCGCCACCGTCCTGCTCCACACGCTCCTGGTGTCCGTCCGATATCCCGTCACGCCGCCGGTATCGATGGCGCAACGCCACCGGTCCGGGAAAGCCAGCAGGGCGCAGTCCCCCTGCCCCACATCCACCTGCCAGGTCACCGGTCCGTCCCGGGGTTCCAGCCGGCGGCCCGACCCAGCCAGGTGCATTCCCGCGGCCAGAAGCAGCAGGCCGGCCAGGGCGCTCCTGGTCATCCGGCTGGTATGGGCCCGGTCATTCCTTCCGGTCAGACCCAGCGCCGCAACGGTGGCGACGGCCCACAGCAGCCAGCTGACCGGCCCCGGCGGCATGAAGGTGACGGCGAAGGGAGCGGCGGCCCGGGAGGCAGGGTCCACTCCTGCGAGCAGGATCTGCCAACCGAGGACCGCCCAGGCGCCCACGCCCGTGCCCAGCCAGGGAATTCCCGCTACAATCACGGCAACCACCGTGATCCCAACCACGAGCCCGAACACCGGCACGGTCACGAGATTCGCCGGCAGGGACCACGGGTTGAGAAAGCCGAAAGCGGCGGCGACGACGGGCAAGGTGAACCACTGCGCCGCAGCGCTCACCCCCACCCCCACCATGGCCCAGCGCAGCGGGGCGGGCAGGGAAGTCGCTGCCCGCTGCACCCGCCCGGCGGTCAGCAGGATGCCTCCGGCGGCCAGGTAGGAGAGCATGGCCCCGGTGTCCAGGAGCTGGGCCGGCCGCGCGAACACCGCCAGCAGGAACAGCAGCCCCACCAAACGCTCCGGTTGCGCCCGCCGCCCGAGCCACGGCCCGCTGAGTCCCAGGGCCACCAGGCCCGCCGCCCTGACCACCGAGGCCGGGGCGCCGGTCACCAGCCCATACACCCCCAGCAGGGGCACCGACAACCACAATCGCGCCCCGGGGCCCATATGGAAAACGGTGGGCAAAAGCAGGACTATCCCCATGAGAAGTCCCACGTGCAGGCCGCTGAGCGCGAAAAGATGGGATAATCCCAGGCCGGAAAACGGTGCAGCGGCGCTCCGGGAAAGGGGCGTGCGTACACCGAGCAGAACCGCTCCGGCCACCGCGGCCTGG
>JALUJS010000563.1 GCA_027056825.1 Candidatus Krumholzibacteriia bacterium
ATCAACGGGGCGGTGGCCGGGATGACCAGGGGCTCCCGGTCGGCGCCGGTCACCGGCTCGCCCGCGTGGCCCAGGGTGGCCTCGACGACGGCGTCGGCGTACAGGCCGGGCTTCAGGACGCCGTCGGGGTTGGGCACTTCCACCCGGACTTCCGCGGTTCGCGTGCGGGGGTCAAGCACCGGATCGATGAAGATGATGGCGCCACGGAAGGTCCGTCCGGGCAGGGCGGCGACACTGAACTCCACGGTCTGGCCCTCGCGCAGCCAGGGCAGGTCGGCCTCGTAGGCGTCGATGGTCAGCCATACCCGGGACAGATCGGCCACCGTGTAGAGCGGTTCGCCGGTCTTCAGGTACTTGCCCTCCAGGGCGTTCTTGTGGATCACCACGCCGGACAGGGGCGCGGGGATGCGGATATGGTCCACCGCGAAGCCCCGGCGTTCGATGGCGGCGATCTGGGACTTGTCAAGGCCCCACAGCTTCAGGCGCTGCCGGGCCGAGGCGACCGTTTGCCGGGCCGTGTCTGCCAGGAGCGGATCGGGGCTGTCCTGGAGCCTGCCGGCGGCGGTGATGCTGCTGAGCAGCTCGGTCTGGGCCGAGTAGAGTTCGGGACTGTAGATGGAGACGAGCGGCTCGCCCTTGCGGACGACATCGCCGGTGTAGTCCACGAAAAGGGTGTCGATGCGGCCGGGGATCCACGAGGAGATGGTGCGCTGCAGGGTCTCGTCGTAGTCGATGCTTCCGATGAGCTTCAACCGGGTCGCGGCGCTCCTGCGGGTCACCACGCTGGTGCGGATGTCGGCCAGGGCCGCGGCGGCCTCGGACATCTCCAGGGTGCGGGGTCCGAGTTCCTCGTCCGCGCCGCTTTCCAGGGGGATCAGGTCCATGAAGCAGATAGGGCACTTGCCGGGGTTGGGCAGCTTGATCTGCGGGTGCATGGAGCAGGTCCAGGTCGTGGGTTCGGTTGCGGCGGCGGCGTGTTCGCCGGCTGTCGGCGCGGGGGTCGGGGAGCCATCGCCCCCGCCACGCAGCAGGAAACCGAGGCCGAAGGCGGCGATGACGGCGACAATGAGGATGAGGCGGCGCATGAGGTTCTCCTTGCCGGAGTTGTGCGTGGTCATGACTGGTTCTCCCCGGCGGTCGCCAAGGGAGCGGCGATGAGTTGTTCCAGGACGGCCTGCTGGATCAGCAAGTCCGTGCGCGCCCTGACGGCGGCCAGCTGGAACTCCAGCAGCAGGCGCTGGGCGTCGATGAGGTCGAGGAAGCTGCCCTCGCCGGCCTCGAAGGCGGCGCGGGCGGCGTCCATGGATTGGCGGGCCTTGGGCACCAGGGTGTCCGCATAGAGTCCGTTCTGGCGGGCCGCGTCGCGGAACCTGAAGAGGGCGCGGCTGAGGTCCGCGGCCAGGGCGTTCAGCTCCTGGCGGCGCGCGTCGTCCGCGGCGGCCTGGTCGCTGGCCGCCTCCCGGGTCATGGCGCCGTACTTGCCGCGCCACAGGGGGAGCTGGACACCCACCGTGGCCATCAGCGCGTTCTTTCCGCTGTCCTCGACGTCGGGCATGCGGGCGTCGCCGGTCTGGATCAGGTTCACGCCCAGGGTGAACGAGGGCAGGCCCTGCTTTCCGGCCAGCACGCCCTTGAGGCGGGCCGCATCCCGGCGGTGATCCCACGCCGCGAGGCGGGGGCTGCGGGCGGCCATGAGCGACGACAGGACGGCCTCGTCGGGGGCCGTGGGCAACGGGGCGCCTTGCAGCCGCAACGCAAGCGGTGCGTCGGGCGCCCGGTCCAGGTCCGCGTTGATGGCCGCCAGCACGGGAACGCGGCGGTCCTGGAGTTCGGCCAGCCGGTTGTTCAGCTTGCCCAGCTCCACCTGGGTCTTGATCAGGGACGCGTAGCTGCCCCGGCCGGACGCGTACCGGCTCTGGGCGGCGTCCTCCCACTGGGACAGCAGGACCAGGTGGCTTCGGGTCACCGCGATGCTGCTGTCCAGGAACGCCAGCTCGAGGGCGTTGGTGCGCAGGCGGGTCATCAGGGCGAGGATCTTCTCTTCGAGTTCGGAACCGGATGCTTCGGCCCCCGCGCGCAGGATGTCTCCCTTGGCGCCAAGGGTCCCGAACCACGGGAACGACTGGGAGAACTGGAAGGCCCGTTGCTGGGGGCCGACCCGGGTCTCGACCGGCTTGAGGTATTCCACC
>JALUJS010000564.1 GCA_027056825.1 Candidatus Krumholzibacteriia bacterium
TGATCGGCCATCGGCTCTATCTGGCCGCCACCGTGCAGGGAATCGGCGCCAGCGGCATCGGTGCCTACTACGACGACGAAGTGTTGGGGTTTCTGGGGGCAAAGGGCAAGGTGCTCTACGCCTTCGCCATCGGCTCGCTCGGCGTGTACGGCATCATCCTCGCCGGCTTGGCGTCCAACAACAAGTACTCGCTCCTCGGCGGGATCCGTTCCTCCGCGCAGATGATCTCCTACGAGCTCGCCATGACGATCTCCGTGGTCAGCGTCCTGATGACCACCGGGTCGTTCCGGCTCGACGCCGTGGTCGAACACCAGTCCCACGCCTGGCTGGGCTTCATTCCGGCATGGAACGTCGTTCCCCACATCCTGGGAGCGATCACCTTCATCATCGCGGTCTTCGCCGAGACCAACCGCCTGCCGTTCGACCTCCCGGAGGCTGAGGCCGAGCTGGTGGCCGGCTACCACACCGAGTACTCCTCCATGAAGTTCGCGGCGTTCTTCATGAGCGAGTACATCAACATGGTGACGGCCTCCGCACTGATCGTGCTGCTGTACTTCGGCGGCTGGTCCATCGGCCCGCTGCTGGCCCACCCCGGCGGGTGGGGAGGGGCTCTCGCTTCGGTCGCGGTGTTCGGCCTGAAGGTGGCGTTCTTCTTGTGGTTCTTCGTGTGGGTCCGCTGGACCCTTCCCCGGTTCCGCTTCGACCAGCTCATGGCCCTCGGATGGAAGGTCATGGTGCCGATCGCGGTCCTCAACTTCGTGCTGGTGGGCGTCATGATGGCGCTCGGCCTGCCGGTCTAGGGGGTCACCCATGGTGATCTGGGCATTCCTGGTCTTCGCGGTGCTGACGGTGGTCTTCGCCACCTTCGCGGTGGTTCACCGCAGCCCCGTGGTCAACGTGCTCTCGCTCGTGCTCGTGTTCTTCGCCCTGGCGGCGATCTACGCCATCCTCGGGATGGACTTCCTCGCCGCGATCCAGCTCATCGTCTACTCCGGCGCGGTCCTCGTCCTGTTCCTGTTCGTCATCATGCTGCTCAACATCCGGCGAGTGGAACGGTTCGGGAGCGGACGGCCCCTCCAGGCCGGTCTCGGGGCGCTCGCGGCCATCGGCGCCGGCGCCCTGGTCGTCTGGGCCATCGGCCGCCTGGCACCACTGCCGGGCGCCGTGGTCCCGGGAACGGCGAAGGCCGGGACGGCTCCGCTCATCGGTCACCAGTTGGTGACGACGTTCCTGTTGCCTTTTGAGCTGATCAGTGTCGTCCTGGTGGCAGCGCTCGTCGGAGCCATCGTCCTGGCGCGGAGGGAGTCATGATTCCGATCCCCATCCCCTGGATCCTGGCGGTCTCCGCCGTCCTGTTCGCCATCGGTGCCATCGGCGTTCTCCTGCGCCGCAACGCCATCGTCATCTTCCTCGCCGTCGAGATCATGTTGAACGCGGCCAACCTGGCGTTCGTCGCCTTCGCACTCGACATGGCCCGTTCAGGAAACGCTCCGGCAGCACTGGCCGGGCAGATCTTCGTCTTCTTCGTCATCGGTGTGGCGGCGGCCGAGGCCGCCGTCGGCCTCGCGTTGTTCATCGCCATTTACCGCCTGAAGGAGACGATCGACGTCGATCGCCTCAACATCCTGCGCTGGTAGGAGGAACCGATGCTGGGTACCCTCTGGCTGATTCCAATCCTTCCCCTGGCGGGCTTCCTCGTCACGATCCTCCTCGGCGCCGCCGGCGCCCGGAAGGGGCCAGTGACGGCCGTGGGTGTCGGCTCCGTCGGTGCCTCGACCCTCGCGGCGTACGTCGCGCTGTGGCAGTACCTCCACCTCCCCACACACACGGTGGTCGAACCCTATTTCACCTGGATCTCGGCGGGACGGTTCGAGGTCACGGCCGGGATCCAGCTTGATCCCCTCTCGGCGGTGATGCTGGCGTTCGTCACGCTCGTGGGTTTCCTGATCCACATCTACTCCATCGGCTACATGCACGAGGAGACGGACCGGGGGTACGCCCGGTACTTCGCCTACCTCAACCTGTTCATGTTCTCCATGCTCGTCCTGATCCTCGGATCGAACCTCGTGGTGATGTTCGTCGGCTGGGAGGGCGTGGGGCTGTGTTCGTACCTGCTGATCGGCTTCTACTTCGACAAGGACTGGTGTGCCTCCGCGGGCAAGAAGGCGTTCATCGTCAACCGG
>JALUJS010000565.1 GCA_027056825.1 Candidatus Krumholzibacteriia bacterium
TCGCGGTCGCGGCCCGCCCCCACACGGTGGGCGGTGATGATCTGGGTCGCCACGTCCGCCCGCTTGAGGGTCATGGCCAGGGCCGAGAACAGCAGCGTGGCCACCGCCACGGCCGCCAGCGGCGCCTCGCCCAGGCGGCCGACCATCAGGGTGTCCACCAGTCCCATGAGGGTCTGGGACAGGTTGGCCAGCACCACCGGCATGGCCAGGCGGGTGATCACGCCGGCCAGGGCGCGCCGCGTCAGCGCGCCCAGGGGCGGGGCGGCGGGCGCCGCGCCGGTGGCCTCGTTGCCGACGGTCTCAACCGGCAAGGATCTGCACCGTGCGGGCCAGCAGGCGCGCACCGAAGCCGGTGCCGCCGGCGGGATTGATGCCGCCGCCCTTGGCCTGGTAGGCCGGGCCGGCGATGTCCAGGTGCGTCCACGAGGTCTCGTCGTCCACGAACGCGGACAGGAAGGCCGCGGCGGTCAGCGCCCCGCCTTCGCGGCCCCCGCCGATGTTCTGCAGGTCCGCCCAGGTCCCCTTCATGATCTCCTTGTGCTCGTCCACCAGGGGCAGCGGCCAGACGCGCTCGAAGGTCTCGCCGCCGGCCTGCTCCAGGGCGGTGATCATCTCGCCGCTGTTGCCCATGGCCCCGGCGAAGTGCTTGCCCAGGGCCACCACGCAGGCGCCCGTCAGCGTGGCCATGTCGAAGAGGAAATCGGGTTTGCCGCGGCCCGCGTACCACAGGCCGTCGGCCAGGATCAGCCGGCCCTCCGCGTCGGTGTTCAGGACCTCGACGGTCTTGCCGTTGGCCATGGTGAGCACGTCAGCCGGCTTGATGGCTCCGCCGTCGGGCATGTTCTCGGCCGTCGGCACCACCACCTGCAGGTTCACCGGCAGCTTCAGGCGGGCGACCGCCACCGCGGCGCCCAGCACGCCGGCGGCCCCGGCCATGTCGGCTTTCATCTCGTCCATGTTCGCCGAGGGTTTCAGGGAGATACCGCCCGAATCGAAGGTGACGCCCTTGCCCACGAAGGCGAACTTCGGCGCCCTGGCGCTGCGCGAGCCGCGGTACTCCAGGACGATCATGCGGGGCGGATGGGCGCTGCCCTGTCCCACGCCCAGCAGGCCGCCCATCTTCATCTTCTTCAACTCGGGCACCCCAAGCACCCTGCATTTGAGGCCCTCGCGGCGGGCCATGGCCCGGGCGCGGGCGGCCAGCAGGGCCGGAGTCAGCAGGTTGGGGGGCAGGTTCACCAGCTCGCGGGCGAACAGGCAGCCGGAGGTCAGCGCCTGGCCCTCCTTCAGACCCGCACGCAGGTCCGAGGCCGAGCAACCGTCCGCCAGCAGGGTCCAGGCGCGGGGCGTGCGCGGCTCCTTCTTGCCGGACTTCAACTCCCCCACCGGGGACAGGGCCATCTCCGCGCCCTCGTGCCAGCAGCGCGACAGGGCCGCGTCATCGAACCCGGCCGGTTTCAGGGCGGAGGCGCGCACCGCCACCTGTGCGGCCTTCATGCCGCGGGCCTGCCTGGCCGCCGCGGCCGCGGCCTTGCGGATATCCTGCAGGCCGCAGTCATCGGCCTTGCCCATGCCCACCAGCAGGAACCAGCCCGCCTTCACGCCGCCGCAGTGGACCGGCAGCGTCTTGCCGACCGCGCCGGTGAAACCGGCCGCCGTGATGATCCCGGCCAGGTCCGGATGACCGGCGCCCTTGCCGCGGTGGCGCGCAGGCGGCGGTCCCCCGGCGTCCTTCAGCAGGGCCCCGAGGTCGGCGGCGTCATCCTTCCGGAAAACGGGATAGACGATCAGGTCGGCGCGGATGTCCGCGAGGCTCGCGGTTGAAACGGACCACTTCATGGTTGCTCCTTGCGATATGTGGAAAGACACGGTTTGTCTGGTCGCGCATCAGTGTGCCGCGTCATTCTAGCACCGCCCCGCATGAACGCAACGATTGCCCCGCACGGCGCGCAACGGTAGAATGGGCCCACCCGAAAGCATTGGCCCGCGACACCCTGGAGCCCATGGACCTCAAACGCAACCTTCCCCTGCAGATCCTCGTGGCCCTGATCCTGGGCGCGGGCGCAGGCCTGTTATGGCCCAGGGGCCACGCCCTGCCGGGCGGGTTCGAGCCCTACGGTCTGTTCGACTTCCTCGGTTCCCTCTTCCTGCGCGCCCTGAAGATGGTGATCGTGCCGTTGATCACCGGCAGCATCATCACCGGGGTGGCGGGCGCCGGTTCCGGGCGCGGCCTGGGCAGGCTGTTCACGCGCACCTTCGCCTGGTACGTCACCACCAGCCTCATCGCCATCCTGACGGGCCTGCTGCTGGTGAACCTCATCCAACCGGGCCTCAAGGGCGGCGTTCCGGTGGGACCCGAGTTGGGCCTGACCCTCCAGGACCCGTCGCTGGCGGCCCAGTTGCAGGACAAGAGCGCGGGCGACCTGGTGGGCATCATCCAGCGCATGGTGCCGGTCAATCCCGTGGCCGCGGCGGCCGAGGGGCAGATGCTGCCTTTGATCTTCTTCTGCCTGCTGTTCGGCATCGCCATCGGAGGTCTGGGTCCCGAACACCGCGCCGCCCAGCTTCGCTTCTGGGAATCGCTGTTCGAGGTGATGATGGTGATCACCGGCTGGGTGATCATGACCGCGCCGGTGGGCATCTTCGGGCTGATGGCCAAGGTGACCGCCGGCAGCGGCTTTGCGGCCTTCGTGCCGCTGCTGAAGTACGGCGCCACCGTACTGGCGGCCCTGGTCATCCACGCCGTGGTGACCCTGCCGGTGCTGGTGCGCACGGTGGGCCGCCTGCCGGCCGGGCGCCACGCCCGGAACATGCTGCCCGCCCTGCTGACGGCGTTCTCCACCCGCAGCAGTTCGGCCACCCTGCCGCTGACCATGGACCGCATCGAGAACGGCGCCGGCGTATCCAACCGCGTCACCAGCTTCGTGCTGCCCCTGGGCGCGACCATCAACATGGACGGCACCGCGCTGTACGAATGCGTGGCCGCCCTGTTCATCGCCCAGGCCTACGGGGTCCAGTTGGGTCTGGTCTCCCAGTTCGTGGTGGTGCTGACGGCCCTGCTGGCCAGCATCGGGGCCGCCGGCATCCCCGCCGCAGGCCTGGTGATGATCTCCATCATCCTCGATGCGGTGGGTCTGCCCCTGGAGGGCATCGCCCTGATCCTGGCCATCGACCCGGTGCTGGACATGTGCCGCACGGCGGTCAACGTGTGGAGCGACAGCTGCGGCGCCGTGGTGGTGGCCCGCAAGGAGGGCGAAACGGGAATCCTTGCCGATATTGACGGGGGGAAATGACCACCCCCGCGCCGGGCGCCGAGGGCAACCCCCGCGGGAATCCTGCGTAACAGGGACGAACCCGGCCCACAGGAGCAGAAACGATCATGAGGCCACCGCGGCAATCACCATTTGCGAGCCAGGGCGGATCCGGCTTTACCGGAACCGGCCCCGGCGCCGGTCTGCAGCTTCCGCCCTGGGAGAGGCGTGACCGGTTCGGATTCCTCAACGCCCTGTACATGACCGTCAAGGACGTGCTGCTGGCGCCCGGCCGCATGTTCGCCTGCATGCCCGCGGCCGCCGGCTGGCAGCAGCCGCTGTTGTTCGCCATCACCGTGGGCGCCATCGGCGCCTTCCTCGGGTGGCTGTGGGCCATGACCGGCAGTTCCCTGCAGATCCTGGTGCAGGAAAACCTGGGCCATGTCCTGCGCGGTCCCTTCTTCGCCTTTTTGGTCTTCGTGTTCAGTCCCGTGCTCGTCACCGTTTCCACGACCTTCCAGGCGGCGGTGATCCACGGAGCCCTCATGCTGCTGGGGGGCAACCGCCTGGGCTTCGAGGCCACATTCCGCGTGTGCGCCTACACCTCGGCCATCGGACTGCTGGCGGCCATCCCCCTGTGCGGCAACGTGCTGGCGGTGATTTGGGAAATCGTGGTCCTGATCATCGGGATCCGCGCCATCCACCAGGCCGAGCCCTGGCAGGCGGTCCTGGCGGTGCTGTTGCCCATGATCCTCTGGTTTGGTATCATCGGGGGCAGCTTGGTCATGTTGATGGCCCTGACCTGACCCGCATCATTGCCGCGCTCTGCGAAGCAGTCATGCAGGCAATCTCCAGCCCACGCCGCCGGTCATGCAATTTCGCCCGGAAAGCTCGCCCCTGCCGCGCCTGACACTGCTGGCCCTCGGCCTCATGGCCGCCATCGCCGCCATGTTCGTCTCCCTGTTCAGCCGCCAGATCATCCATGGGGTCTACTGCCCCCTGCGCACCGCCACCGGGGTGCCCTGTCCCACCTGCGGCAGCACCCACGCCATCGTCTCCCTGCTGCACGGCCACCTCTTCGGCGCCCTCCGCTACAATCCCCTGACCACGGCGACGGCGGCGCTGTTCGCCGCGGCCTTCACCTGGGCGGCGGTCGCCTCGATATCCCCCCGCTGGCGGATCGTTCCCGTGCTTTCAGCCCTGGAAAAAAGGGCCATCCTCTACGGGACGGCCCTCCTGCTGCTGGCCAACTGGTTCTACGAGGTCTGGCGCCTGATCTGACGGTCAGGAGTACTCCCGGCCGATGTGGCGGGCGATGACCAGACGCTGGATCTCGCTGGTGCCCTCGTAGATGCGGGTCACGCGCACGTCGCGGTAGTAGCGCTCCACCGGGTATTCCTTGCAGAACCCGTAGCCGCCGTGGATCTGGACGGCGGTGTCGGCGGCGCGCCAGGCCGCCTCGCTGCAGGCCAGCTTGGCCATGGCCGCCTGCTTGCCGTAGGGCCGGCCCTGGTCCTTCAGCCAGGCCGCCTGCAGGGCCAACAGCCGCGCGGCCTCCAGTTCGGTGCCCATGTCCGCGATCATGTTGCCGATGACCGGCTGCTTCAGCAGGGGCCCGCCGAACTGCTCGCGCACCGCGGCGTACTTCACCGCCTCGTCGAGGCAGGCCATGCCGATGCCCAGGGACTGGAAGGCGATGCCGATGCGGCCGCCGTCCAGCGCGGCCATGGCGATCCTGAAGCCGTCCCCCTCCTTGCCTAACAGCCGCGAGGCCGGCACCCGCGCGTCCTCGAAATCGATGACGGCGGTGTCGCTGGCCCGCAGGCCCATCTTGTCCTCCTTCTTGCCCACGACCAGGCCCGGGGTGTCCCGCGGCACGATGAAGGCGTGGGTGTCCTTGTGACCGGTGGTGCCCGGGGTGCGGGCGACGACCACGTAGAAGGCGGCACGGGCGCCGTTGGTCACGAAGATCTTGCTGCCGTTGAGGATGTATTCGTCGCCGTCCCGGCGGGCGGTGGTGGCCAGGGAGGCGGCGTCGCTGCCGGCCCCCGGTTCGGTGACGCAGAAGGCGGCGATCTCGCCCGCGGCCATGCGGGGCAGGTACTCCTGCTTGATCTCGTCGCTGCCGAACATGGCCACCGGGTAGCTGCCCACGCTGTTGTGCACCGTCAGCATGACGCACACCCCGGCGCTGACTTTCGCCAGTTCTTCCACCACCAGCCCGTAGGTGATGGTGTCGGCGCCCAGGCCGCCGTACTGCTCGGGAAAGGCCAGGCCGAAGAAGCCGCTGTCGCGCATCTTCGCAATGAGTTCGTCGGGCATCCCCCCCTCCTCGTCCATCTGCTGGGCGATGGGGGCGATCTCCTTGCGGGCGAAGTCCCGCACCATGTCGCGGAACATGGTCTGGTTCTCGTTGAGGTCGAAGTTCATGGCAACTCCCGGATCAGCGGGTGAACGATTCGTTGGCGACTTGCCACCGGCAGGAGCCCGTGGATGCAACAGCCGGGATGCTCCCGCCTGCCGCGATATCAGCGCCGCGCTACCACGGCGCGGACCAGCGCGCGCCCAGGCCGGGGCCCAGCAGCAGCGCGTTGAGGAACATGCGCTCGGTGTCCTTCATCCAGCGCCGGTACACCGGAGGTCCGGCGAACAGGATGACCTGACCCCGGCCCACCTGCTCGCGCACGGCGTAGGCGGTGCGCGCCATGCGCGCGGCCGCCTCGGGCCAAAGCAAGCCCCCCTGCTGGAGCCGGTCAAGGTCCGCGAAACGCGCCGCCACCGCGGCGGGGGGCCCGGCGACCATCACGTCGCCGCGGCCGAACCACACGCTGGCCGAGGTCCTCAGACCGAAGTTCAGCCAGTGCTCGGCGTCCAGTTCCACGGCCAGCAGCGCCCCCTGGGGCATGAAGCGGCGCAGGCGGGCGTCGGCCCGGCGCAGGTCCTCGGGCCCCGCCTTGGCCCGGCCCTCCGGCAGCACCGGTTTGAGCCACTCGGACATGGCCACCGGCTCGCCGGCCAGGGGCGTCCCCTGGGGAATATCCCGCAGGAAAGGCCGGGCGCCCGGGCCGAAGACCGGAGCCACGTCGTAGGGATCACCCGTCGGGCCGTTCTCGGCTCCGGGCCGCAGGCCCAGCGCCGACGGCCGGCCCGCGGCCTCGGCCAGCAGGGCCGTCAGGCTCCACACCGGGGGCGGGAAATCCTCCACGGCGTCGGCCCGGAAGCGGGTGCGCGTCAGTTCCGCCGCCGGGGACGCCAGCAGCCGCGCGCCACCGCCCAGGCCCACCGCCGTACCCCCGGCGGTGATCCAGTTCTTCAGCCTGCCGAGCCCGTCCGGACCCAGGGCGTGGCGGTAGGTTTCCACCCCACCCATGACCGCCGGCAGGATGATGACGTTGTACCGGGACAGGTCCGTGCGGGCGAAGCGGCCGATATCCAGGGAGGTGAAACGCAGGTCCAGGTCCTGGTCCAGCAGATGCCACACGGCGCCGAAGTCGGTGGTGGAGACGGGCATGCCCGACAGGACCGCCACGCGGGGCGGCACCAGGACCGGGTACTCGGCCCCGCCCAGGTCGGGGCCGCTCTCGGCCCGCGCGGTGGTGACGGCCCGCCACTGCAGGCCGCTGCCGGGCAGGATGTCCGCCAGCACGGCGCGGGTGTCGGGGGGATTGCCCTCGGCCCGGACCACCAGCGCCCCCCGGTTCCAGCTGCGGCCGCCGATGGTCACGGGCTTGCGCGCCACGCGCACCGTCAGGCCCGCCTCCAGCATCCGGACCAGCACCGCCGGGGCGGCGTCCGGATCCCCGTCGATGATCACGCTGGTGAAATCAGCAGGCAACGCTGCGGCAGGCCCAGTTTCGGCCCCCTGCCAGGGCCGCCACTTCCCCTGCGGCTCCCGGTCGCTCCAGTAGGCTGGAACGCCCATGGCCAGGGGCACCGACCACGCCGTGGTCTCGTACAGGCGGCTGCCCTTGCCCTTTTCCAGGTACTGGCGTTCCTCGTGGAAGAATTCGCTGTCCATGGGCACGTGGGGATCGAGGATGACCCGCGCCAGGGCGGCGTTGGGCTGGTCCATACG
>JALUJS010000566.1 GCA_027056825.1 Candidatus Krumholzibacteriia bacterium
CGTTGGCCCTGCTGGCCGCCACGTCCGCCACCGTACGCCCGAGCCTGACCATCTCCTCGCTGACACCCACCGCGCCGGGCAGGCCGGGAATGGCCAGGGGCCGCGGCAGGGGCAGGACCCCAGCGGACCGGGACCGCCGACCGCTTCTGCGGGCGGGGGCAGGGGCGGGCGCCTCGGCGTCGTCCCCGAACAGGGCAAGTTGGTCCGTGTTCAGGGTCGTCGGCATGCCCGGGACCGCCTCAAGGTAACCCAGCACCGGGGCCAGCCTCCCGGCCAGGCGCTGTCCCCACAGGAAGACCCCTTCCCGCCAGGGTTCGGCGGCCTCGAACCAGAGCGCCAGGGCCCCCTGGGCGCGGCCATCGGGCCGGATGGGCTCGACCCACAACGCCGCCTGCGGTGACGGGAAGGTCAGGGCCTCCCGGTCGCGGGCCACGGCCTGGAGCATCGCCCCCAGCGGCGGATCCCCACTCACCGGGCCACCGGTCGGTCGCCCCCGTGTCCAGTGGAACAACAGGCGCAGTGGCGCCAGGGCCTCCGCCCCCTCCCGGCGGACGACCCACAGGGCGCAGTAGCGACACCCATGGGGAAAACTGCGGATCTCTTCATGACAGAATTCAAGAATGTTCATGATGACTCCTCGGGACTTGAGGCGAGCAAATCCAGGAGCTGCAGCACACGCTGAAGCTGTGGGGAGCCCTCATGCAGGATCGGGACCGGCCGGGCCGATCCGGGGCATCCGACGGCAAAAAAGATGAAGCTCAAATTTATGAAATACTTACGGGGAAATTTCGGACCGGATCCCAGCCGCCACCGCAAAAGAAGGTGTCCCGCAGTGTCCCGCAGTGTCCCGGTTGTCCCGCTCCAGCGGGACAGTTTCGGGGTGCGGTGGGACACTTCCCGTGCGGGACAGGATCAGAAGTCCAGGACCACGGGCTCGCCGCCGACGGTGACCTGGCCGATGGGAATCGCCCCCAGGCCGCGCAGGCAGTCTTCACCTTCGGGCCCCGTGAACAGGACCAGCCCGATGCCCATGTTGAATACCCGGTGCATCTCCCGATCGTCGATTTTTCCCCGCTCCTTTAACAGACGGAAGATGCCCGGCCGCTCCCAGGCGCGGGCGTCGATGTGCACGCCAAGCCCCCCGGGCAGCACCCGCGGGATGTTGTCGTAGAAGCCGCCGCCGGTGATGTGGGCCATGCCGTGCAGGGCGCCGCGCCCGCACTCGGCCCAGAAGGCGCGCACCGGCTCGAGGTAGGAGACATGCACCGCCAGCAGGGCCTCGGCCACCGTGGCGCCCTCCAGTTCGTCGGGAACCGAGTCGATGTCCAGGCCCGCCTCGTCGAAGACGACCTTGCGCGCCAGGGAGTAGCCGTTGGTGTGCAGCCCGCTGCTGGGCAGGCCCCAGACGCGGTCGCCGGCGGTGATGGCCGACCCGTCCAGGACGTGGTCGGGTTCAACCTGGCCTACGATGGTCCCGGCCAGGTCGAACTCGCCAGGCCCGTACACCCCGGGCATCTCGGCCGTCTCCCCGCCCAGCAGGGCGCAGCCGTTGTGCCGGCACCCGGCGGCGAACCCGCTGATGATCTGTGGCAGGACGTCTTCCTCCAGCCTGGCGGTGGCGAAATAGTCGAGAAAGAACAGGGGTTCGGCACCCTGGACCAGGATGTCGTCCACGCAGTGGTTCACCAGGTCGCGGCCCACCGTGTCGTACACGCCGGCCATGCGGGCGATCATGACCTTGGTACCCACGCCGTCCACGCTGGCCACCAGCAGGGGCCCGCCGGGAGTCGGCTGGTAGAGGCCACCGAAGGCGCCGATCTCGTTGCGCACCCGTGCGTCCCAGGTCGAGCGCACCGCTTCCTTGCTGCGGGCCAGCGCGCGCGCGGCCGCGTCGATGTCCACTCCGCTGTCGGAATACTTCATGACCGTCACCAGGGGACGCTGCGGTCCCGGGTCGAGGGTTGGACTGGGCGGGAGCCCGCCGGGTCACTCGGCGGCGGATTCCTGCAGGGGATACTGGGAGAGTCGCCGATTCAGGGCGTCGAGAACAGCAAAAACCACGGCCTGCTGGCGATTGTGGTCCAGGGTGCAGGTGCCCAGCAGGATCTCGCTGCGCCGGCCCTCGACCAGGTTCACCGCCGTCAGCACCGCCCGGACGCCGGCCGCTTCGGTGATGCTGATG
>JALUJS010000567.1 GCA_027056825.1 Candidatus Krumholzibacteriia bacterium
GAAGTGGGTAGATGGGGACATATGTATTTTATTGTAATCACTTGTCTTCACCTGTTTTGCGCTTTCCGGTATGAACCTTGCGCTGTTTGAATTGAGATTTGGAAAAACAGAAAGGAGGGTGTCGGAAATTATAAACAGTTGAAGCGGATCGACATGGATGTTTAAGATTCCTGGGAGGTAAAAAATGCTTAAAAGTGTTCCCTTTTTCGCAACTTGTACCGCTCTGCTGAGCGTCGTTTTTCTGGGATGCTCTGACAGCACAGCGCCAACTACCACGAACAATAGGGCGGAGATTTTTTCTCCCGCAAATCTCTTTGATCCCGCAACCACCGAATTCGGCGTCTATTATCCGGTATCGGAAAAGGCCGGGGCCCCCGTATACGGAGAATACGATATTGGAGACATCCACAACCGAGTGATGTACAGCCTTGAGACAGATTATCCCTACCCCTATATCGATCCCGGAAAGAATGTTACTTCGGCAATCGAGGCAGACTCAAAAACACTTCTTATGGGCGAATTCCCTACATTTTCCGAGCAAGAATACAACGACATGTTTTCTCAAATTGCTCCGTATAAAGTCGATGGTCAATTTGACCTAACAACAATATAGACGGGACCTGAGTACGATTGGTGGACCGGACTGATGGACTATTGCAGCGGGGCGTTGAGTTCAAGTGAAGTTCAACAGCGGTTTATTGATTACGGCGCGGTTAACGGTCTTCCGTTACCCGGGACGGATCTTGCGTTTGGCGTCGATGTTCTTCTTACGTCATCGGAATTTTGGTTTGATGTCGGAAACAAGAGCGTTGGTGAAAAAAAGAATCTGTTTAGTTTCATAATGGCAGATGCTGGAGGAGCAGTTGTTGGTGCTCGGGTCGGAAGGTGGGTTGGTTCTCTGACGCTTAGGCCTGATGCAGTTGTTTATGGAGCCGCCATTGGTGGGGTCTTTGGTAGCGCCGGTTACCTAATCGGTTGACATACATTCCTTTGTCAGGTGGGGCCCAGCGAGTTGGGCCTCACCGACCGCGAACATTTTACCCAAATCCAATTGAGGAGGGGAATGTATAATGGAAATGGTTGAACCTGCTGGAAGCGCAACCGTGGCTTTGCTTTTCCTTTTCTTCTTGGCCCTTGTTGTCGAAATGCAAAACAAGAAGGGGCGAACCAAGCCAGAAAAAATTCACGGTACCATTGCCATGACAAAAATTATTGCCTCAACCTTTTTTATTGCATTTGCAGGGGTCGGATATATGCTAAAAAAAGCCGAATACATGTTCCTTGTGGAAACCGCAGTCTCCTGGGCGCTCCTTTGGGCTACCCTGGGAACAGTACAGCGCATTATCCGGCACCTGGACCATGAGCAACAGTGAGATTGTCCACGGGCAACCGGGAAATTTAGGGACTTTGCCCAAGGTCCCCCGCATGGAAAAGCTGGGGATTCCCACCCGCAAGGATTAGAATGGGCCTATGAGCCCGACTGAATTTCCCGAACCGCCCGATCCCAGGCGTCTGGCCGAGATGCGCGAGCAGCTCGAACGCGAGAAGGCGCGCCGGCGCGGCGGTGGGCGCCCCCGCTTCATGGGACGCATCAACGGCGACCAGATCCGCTCCGTCGGCACCTACACCCTGATCCCCATGCTTCTGCTGGCCGGCCCCATCGTGGGTTACGGCCTGGGCTACCTGGTGGAATGGAAGTGGGGCGGTTCGCCCTGGGGTGTGACCGTGGGGGCCTTGTTCGGACTGGTGGCGGCGTTCCGGCAGATCTACCTGATCCTCGCCAGGAAGACCGCCCCCGGCGGCGGGAGTGACGATGCCTGAAAATCGAAATAGTTGCCTTGGCAAGTATCTTCAGATTTGACACCCGCGACGGCATCTCGCAGCACCACACCGCAAAAAACCCCACGACGCCCCGGTCAGGCCGGCGGCCCCCCTGAGCCAGCAGCCTCCCGCTTCGTCCGCCACAGCTCGATCACCGGCGCCTCGGCCGGGCACCCCAGGCGGAACGGGATCCACTGCCCCGCCCCCGCCGAGGTGTAGAGCTGACGGTCGCCGCGCCGGTAGTGGCCACGGGGATACCGCACGCGCGGGTCGAGTTCCAGGATGGACCTGCCCGCGAACCCCACCTGGCCGCCGTGGGTGTGCCCGGCCAGGGTCAGCTCCACGCCGCGGGGCGAGGACATGTCGAAGACCCAGGGGCGGTGCGCCATGAGGATCGTGAAGTGCCACGGCCGGCGTCGCTCCAGGGCGAAGGTCAACCCCTCGCGCACGTAATTCGCGCCGCTTTGTCCGGCGGGCCGTCCCTGCGGATCATCCACTCCGGCGAGAAAGAAATCCCCGCCGTTCCAGGTGAGCGGCAGGCCGAAATTCCGCAGCAGCATGCCGGGCGAGGAGTTCAGCAGGTCGCGGGCCTGATCGACGCCGGCGTCGTACTCGTGGTTACCCAGACAACTGAAGATGCCCAAAGGGGCGTCGAGTTCGCTGATCATGCCCATGGTCGCCGGCAGCAGGCCGAGGTCGTCGGCGATGTCGCCGGTCAGCAGCACGATATGTGGCGCGTAGCCCTTGGCCCGGTCCAGCGTGGCGGCCAGCTCGGGCAGGGTCATGAACGTGCCCATGTGCAGGTCGCTCAGGTGCAGGATGCGCAGGCCCTGCAGGTGGGTGGGCAGGTTCCGGAAGTACATGGGCAGCAACCGCACCCGGGCGCCGTTCATGGTGCCGGCGATGGCCGAGGCGGTGCCGCCGGCCAGGACCACGTGCACCGAGGCGGCCGCGCCGTGGCGCAGGAAGCGCCGCCGGCTGCGCGCGAACGCCGCCGACAGGGGCAGTCCGACCAGGATGGCCAGCTCGGTGAACAGCGCCAGGGCGATCAGGGCGGTCAAGGGGGTCTGGGTCGGGTCGTAGCCCAGGCGGGGGGCCCATTGCCCGATGAGCAGGCTGATCAGGCCGAGGGCGGGCAGGGCCCACACGAGACTGCGCACCACGGTGATCCGCCACCACTGCGGATGCAGTCGTCCCATGAGGCGGCCGATGAGGACGGCCGGCAACAGGATGGCCAGGGCGATCAGCAGCGGGAAAAGGGCGAAGAGCATGAAGGCGGCTACCTGTTGGGCGTAGTGGTCGGGATGGTCGGGGTCATCCACCAATGATAACCCCCGAACGCCGATCCGGGTACCCGGTAACGCGGGTTAATAGGAATGTATACAGGAAGCAACAAACGCCTTGCGTCAAGGGCGCCGGGGATTATATTCCACCCGGAGGTGGGATATGCGGTTGTTCAAGTCGTCGGAGTACGCCATCCGTTGCCTGGTCTACATGGCCGTAAACGGCAACGAGGTCTGCTCGGTCAAGACGCTGAGCGATGCACTGGACATTCCCTACAAGTTCCTGGGCAGGCTCATGAGTCGCCTGGGAGGCGCGGGGATTGTCACCTCCAGTCACGGGAAGCATGGCGGATACCGCATCGCCCGGCCCCTGGACCAGGTTCGCCTGGCCGACATCATCGACATCGTCGAAGGCCTGGAGAACTACGAGCGTTGCATCCTGGGGTTCGAGACCTGCGATGATGAGAATCCTTGCCCGCTGCATGACCAGTGGAAGGGCCACAAGGAAGGTATCCTGCACATGATCACCGATGTCACCCTGGAGGACATGGCCCGCAGCGACAGCAAACGCATCTGATATTTTTTGCCCATAAATGCTACTTTAGGGTAGCAAAACGGTCCCCTGTGGCCACAACCGGGCCGACCCGGATATTCGGATCCGGACCATCGGCCGCAAACCGGAGGAACGCTCATGAATGGATCATGGCTGGACAGGCTGCTGTCCCGCAAGGGCCTGTACACGGCCTTCTGGGTGGTGGGGATCATCATGGTCACCGCCCTGGTCGTGTTCACGGCCAACCTGCAGAAGGAAGTGCCCCCCATCCCCCAGCGCGTCGTCTCCCAAGGCGGCGAGACGCTCTACACCTATGATGACGTGGTGGCCGGCAAGGCTCTGTTCCAGCAGTTCGACCTGATGGACTACGGCACGTTGCTGGGCATGGGCGCCTACCTGGGACCCGACTTCTCCGCGGAATTCCTTCACCGTCGGGCCGAGTTCCTGTACGAGCGTTTCGCGCAGGAACTGTACGGCGTGCCCGCGGCCAAGCTGACGGATGTGCAGTTCGCGCAGATCAAGGAGCTGGTCAAGGAGGATTTCCACGCCAGGACCGCGTTGTCCAAGGACACCGTGACCTACACGGACAAGTCGACGGCGGCCTTCCACGCCAATGTCGATTACCTGACCAAATTCCTGGTGGACGGGGACCAGGAGAACGCCTGGCCCGGCGGCGTGATCCGCCCGGACGAGGCCCGGCTCATCGCCGACTTTGTGGACTGGAGCCAGCTTGTGGCCTCGACCCTGCGCCCCGGCGCCGACCGCACCTGGAGCAACAACTGGCCGGGCGAGCCTCTGGTTGACCAGGGGCCGACCTGGGCGACCCATCTCTACACCCTGTGGGAGATGCTGGCCCTGTGGGTGGGCACCATCCTGGTGCTGTGGATCGCCTACGACAAGCTCCTGAAGAAACGTCCCGACGAGCAGCTCGAGACGCCCCTGAACATCACCAGGCTGTACCCGTCACAGGAGAAGCTGCTGAAGTACGTGCCCATCGTGGGCCTGTTCATGTTCCTGCAGATCGTCCTGGGCGGCTACCTGGCCCACATCTACACCGAGCCGGCCAAGAACTTCATCCTCTCCCAGCACATCCTGCCGTTCAACGTGATGCGCGCCCTGCACACCAACCTGGCCATCGTGTGGGTGGCCATCGGCTGGCTGGTGGGCGGCATGCTCATCGCGCCGCTGGTGGCCGAGGAGGACCTGAAGTATCCCTGGCTGGTCAACGTGCTGTGGGCGGCTTTGCTGGTGGTCGGCGGAGGCGGCCTGGTGGGCATCTACATGGGCGCCACCGGGCACATGCGCGAGGTGTGGTTCTGGCTGGGCAACGAGGGCCGCGAGCTGCTCAACCTGGGCCGCGTCTGGGACATCGGCCTGGTGGTCGGGCTGGTGATGTGGTTCCTGATGGTCTTCAGCCTCATCCGCAAAGCCAAGACCAACAACGTGCTGGTGGGCACCATCATCTGGAGCGCCTTCGGCATCGCCACCCTGTACATGGCCGGCATGATGCCCCTGCACAAGATCATGCCCAACTACACCGTGGACGATTATTACCGCTGGTGGGTCGTCCACCTGTGGGTCGAGCTGACCTTCGAGCTGTTCGCCGCGGGCGTGCTGGCCTTCCTGACGGTCTCGCTGGGCCTGGTTTCCCGCAAGTCCGCCGAGCGGATCATGCTGTTCGAGCTGGGGCTGATCATGCTCAGCGGGACCCTGGGCGTGGGTCACCACTACTGGTGGCAGGGCCTGGACGAGTACTGGATCGCCGTGGGCGGTATCTTCTCCGCGCTGGAGCCCTTGCCCCTGGTCCTGCTGATGATCGAGGCCTTCAAGGAGAAGCGGGAGATCGACGCGCGCGGGGAGTCCTTCCCCTTCGCGGTGCCGTTCCTGTTCCTGGCCGGCAGCGCGTTTTTGAACTGGTTCGGCGCGGGGTTCCTGGGCATGGTCATCAATACCCCGACGATCAACTACTACAGCCACGGCACCTACCTGATCATGCCCCACGGCCACGTGGCCCTGTTGGGTGCGTTCGGGTACATCTCGCTGGCGTTCATGTACCTGACGGTGCGCGCCAACGCCCTGGCCAAGGGGTTGGAGTGGAACGACCGTCCCAGCCGCGTCGGGTTCTGGCTGCTGACCATCGGTGTGATTCTATTCGCGATCCCCACCATGGTTATCGGTCTGGAGCAGACCCGCATCGCCCACGACCTGGGTTACTGGTTCACCCGCCAGCGCGCGGCCGTGGAACCCCTGAAGCCCTGGATGTGGTCGCGGCTGCTGCCGGACGGCCTGATGATCCTGGGCGCCGGCACCATCTTCATCGACCTGGTGAAGAAGAGCCTGTTCGCGCGCAAGGCTGCGTAAGGTGGCGTAGGCCGGACGGGCATACGATGACGGCGGGGACCGGTTGGTCCCCGCCGTTTTTTGAGGCCGGCGCCGGATCAGAACTCCCGCACCCTGTTCGCGTCCTTGCCCGGGCGCACCGTGCGCCGAACCTCCGCGGATGCGTTTTCCGGTAATATTCCCTGGCCCTCGGGGCTGTCATTGTCGATCTGGGCGGCGGATTTCAGGCCGTCGAGAATATGACTTCCCTCCAGGGCCTCGCCGTCGGAGTAATATTCGAACCAGGGCAGGCCGAGCCTGGTGTAATGTTCGGCGGTGGGGGGCATGGTCGGGGGCGCCTCGCCGGTGATGGCGCGCCAGGCGATGCTGTTGGCCAGGTGGACATAGCAGCGGGAGGAGTGCTCCAGGTCCCAATCCTCGAAATCGTACCGGTCGCTGCTGATTTCCTGGCGCATGCGGCCGCCCGGGGCCAGGCCCAGGTCCGGCCGGTAGGCGGCCCCGGGATCTTCGACCGCAAGGTGCCTCATCACCACGTCGCCTGCGGAAATCCTTATCGTGTGGGCGGAGATCCGCCGCCAGGCGTCGGCCTTCAGGGGGTAGGCGATGATCTGCAGGCCCCCAAAGGCGCCTTCGCCGGTGATCTGCTCCTCGGCGGTGTAGCCCGCCCCCAGGGGCGCGGCCACGAACTGCCGGATGACCCCCTTCTGCACGCAGAACCCGTCGAGCCAGGGCTGGCCGGGCACGACGAGATAGTCCTGGGGGTCGCGGTGAGGGGCGTTGTCCCATGTGCCGCCGGTGACGGCGTTGATCATCCCGGCGGCGACCTTCACCAGGAAGGGGTAGTCGTCGGGCGAGGTGAAGTTGAGCCACATGGCCTCGCTCTGGAACATGGGCAGCATGACCCCGCCGTGCTCCCGCCATGCCGCGGGCAGACGGTCGGCGAAGTCGTCCACGTGACGCAAGGGGAAGCGGCCCAGGCCGGGCGGCAGAGGGTAGTCCACGCCGTCGTCGGGGATGCGCAGGGTGCGCTGGAAGTCCAGATCGAAGCGGGCTTGGGGGTGGACCTCGGGGAAGGAGAACCGGAGGGTGTCGGGATAAGCGTTCCCGGGCTTGTCGGGTGTCCGGGTATTGTTGTATACAGTATTCAACTCTATCATCTTACTGTCCTCCAACGGGTTAAAATACTCCGGTCCTCTCCCCCCAGCCCTGTGCAAAACTCACCATTTGCCGTCGCGAACCTCCCTGACCAGGTGAAGAACGGCGTGTTCGGGCGCGTCCTTGAGCTGCCGGATCAGTTCAGCGAACAGTTGCGGCCGCTTGC
>JALUJS010000568.1 GCA_027056825.1 Candidatus Krumholzibacteriia bacterium
TTCCTACCACGCCACCGCGGGCGAAATCCTCGAGTCCAAGGACGCCTACCTGGCCCACGCCGCGGGCGGAGCCCCGGTGGCCATAGCCGGCTGCGAAAACTGCCACGGGGCCAAGATCGAGATCGATCCGAACAGCCCCAACAAGCTGGCCCGCCTCAGCTGGCCCAACAGCGGCATCGGACGCCTGAATCCCGACGGCAGCAAGGGCTCCTGCACCGCCTGCCACACGCGCCACGCCTTCAGCGTCAAACAGGCGCGTCAGCCCGAGGCCTGCTCCAAGTGCCACCTCGGTCCGGACCACCCGCAGAAGGAGGTCTACGAGGAGTCCAAGCACGGCAACGCCTACTACACCCACAAGGACGAGATGAACCTGGACGCCCATCCGTGGATCGTGGGCCAGGACTACGACGAGGCCCCCACCTGCGCCACCTGCCACATGTCGGCCACGCCGAACCAGAAGGTGACCCACGACGTGGGCATGCGCATCAGCTGGACCCTGCGTCCGCCCGTCTCCAAGACCAAGCCCGACTGGCAGGCCAAGCGCAAGAACATGCAGGACGTCTGCCTGAACTGCCACGGCCAGGGTTTCGTGGACGGCCACTACGCGCAGTTCGACGGCCTGGTGAACCTCTACAACGAGAAGTTCGCCAAGCCCGGCCTGAAGCTCTACAAGAAGGCCAAGGAGCTGGGCCTGGGTGAGGGCAAGGCCGCCTTCTCCAACGACTACGAATGGACCTGGTGGGAGATCTGGCACCACGAAGGCCGCCGCGCCCGTCACGGCGCCGCCATGATGGGCCCGGACTACACCTGGTGGCACGGCATCTACGACGTGGCCCAGCACTTCTACTTCAAGTACATCCCCGAGCTGCGGGCCTACGACAACCCCGAGATGAACAAGCTCATCGACGAGGTCCTGGCCGATCCCATGCACCAGTGGTTGAATCGTCCCACCGCGGATATCAAGGCCGACATCAAGTCGGGCAAGATGGCCGAGATGTTCGACGGCTACTACCAGGTCCAGGCCAAGTAAGGGGATAAGCGATGAAGCGATTCCAGCTCTTCATCCGCGGGCTCGCGACGAACTGGACCGGAACGGTGGGGGTCGTGCTCACGACCTCCGCCTTCCTCCTTTTCGTCTTCTTCGAGCTGCTGCGGATCGCGGGGATCCTGACCAACTCCTACGTCGGCCTGATCAGCTACATGGCCCTGCCCGCCCTGTTCATCCTGGGCCTGATCCTGATCCCCCTGGGCTGGTGGCAGTATCGCCGGGCCACGGGCCGTTCGACCTCCGAGTTGCTCACGCAGCGATTCCCCGACGACATGACCCGGGCCAAGCGCATCGGATCGTCCCTGATGGCGACCTTCGCGCTCCTGACCGTGGTCAACATCCTGTTCCTGGGCGTGGGCGGCGCCCGCATGCTGCACTTCATGGACACGCCGAAGTTCTGCGGCACGGCCTGCCACCAGGTGATGGAACCGGAGTGGACGGCCTACCAGAACTCCCCGCACGCCCGGGTGGCCTGCGTGGAGTGCCATGTGGGTGAGGGTGCCGAAGCCCTGATCAACGCCAAGCTCAACGGTCTGTGGCAGGTGGTCTCGGCCACCTTCAACCTCTACGAACGACCCATCCCCACGCCGGTGCACCAGCTCCGCCCGGCGCGGGAGACCTGCGAGAAGTGCCACTGGCCGGAAAAGTTCTACGGCGATCGCATCAAGACCTACACCCGGTTCGCCTCCGACGAACAGTCCACCCCCACCTACACCACCTTGTCGCTGAAGGTGGGATCGGGCAGCGGCGCCGAGCGCGGAACGATCCACTGGCATATCGCCGAGGCCAACGAAGTCCGTTACCAGGCCCGCGACGACCGTCGCATGGAGATGGACTGGGTCGAGGTGCGCAAGGGCGACAGCTACCACCGCTACACCAACCGCAAGCCGGCCGTGCCGGTATCCGCGGCAGCGGAAAAGCACGACCCGGAAATCCGGGTCATGGATTGCGTCGATTGCCACAACCGTGCCACGCACATCTATGACGATCCGGCCGACGCGGTGGACCGGGCCCTGGCCTCCGGGGCCATCGACCGTGACCTGCCGTTTGCCCGCAAGGTGGCCCTCAAGGCCCTGACCGGCCACTACGGCACCACCAAGGAGGCGGGGCTGCAGGGTATCGACGAC
>JALUJS010000569.1 GCA_027056825.1 Candidatus Krumholzibacteriia bacterium
TCGCTGAAGGAGAAGGCGCTGGATCCCTTCCTGGCCAACGCCAACTTCCGGCGCGCCCTGAAGGACTACGGCACGGACGAGTTCCGCACCTACGACCGCAAGATCCGGGACGACGTGACCTACCTGCTGGGCAACCTGCAGGACAAGTTCGGCTACAACGAACAGGGGGCGCGTGAGGTGTGCCTCTACGTGGTGGACAACGAACTGGCCGAGGAGTTCGCGGAATAGGCCGGGGCTAGCCGGAGCTGTCTTCGCGGGAGCGGTAGGTGATGACCTTGGCCTTCTCCATGGTCACCAGGCCCTCGGTGATCAGCTCGTCCAGCAGGGGCAGGAAGCCCTGGATCCTCTCCTCCGTATCGACGATCTCCACGATCACCGGCAGGTCCTCGGACAGGCGCAGGATCTTCGCCGTGTGCACGCGGCTGCTGCCCCCGAAGCCCAGGAAGCCCCTCAGGACGGTGGCGCCGGCCATGCCGTGCTCGCGGGCCTTCTCCACCAGCAGCTGGTAAAGGGGCCGGCCTTCGGCCTTGTCGTCCTCGCCGATGAAGATCCGCAGCAGGTAGGCGTCTTCGGGCAGGGTCATGGTTCTCTCCCTCGTTGCGGTCAGGCCAGCCGGCCGACGGCCATGCCGGCCAGCAGGGCGGCGATGCCCACCCCGTTCTGGAGCGCGAAGTAGACGGTGGCGTAGGCCCACTCGTTGGCGCGCATCAGCTCGCCGGTTTCCAGGATGTAGGCCGAAAAGGTGGTGAAGGCCCCCATGAAGCCCACCAGGACCACGGTGCGGGCCTCGGGGGTCACCGGCAGGCGGCCCCGGAACAGGGTCCAGAGCAACCCGGCCAGGAAGCAGCCGATGATGTTGACGGCCAGGGTGCCGAAGGGGAAGTAGGGTCCGGTCAGGCGCTGGACGACCCCCGCCAACCCGTAGCGGGAAAGGGTGCCCACGGCTCCGGCCGCCGCCAGCAGGACGAGTTTCTGGAACATGGGGAACCCCCGGTCAGCTGGCGCCGGGTTCGTACCCGGCGGGGTTGGCCTTCTGCCAGCGCCAATGATCGGCGCACATCCGGTCCAGGTCCAGTTCCGCCTTCCACCCCAGCAGGTTCCCGGCCAGCGAGGGGTCGGCCCAGCAGGCGGCGATGTCTCCCGGCCGGCGCGCGACCACCTCGTGGGGAATGTCCCGCCCGCAGGCCCGCGCGGCGGCGGCCACGACCTCCAGCACGGAGTAGCCCCGGCCCGTGCCGAGGTTCACCGCCGTGCAGCCGGGCATGGCGTCCATCTTCGCCAGGGCGGCCACGTGGCCGCGGGCCAGGTCCACCACGTGGATGTAGTCGCGCACGCCGGTGCCGTCGGGCGTGTCGTAGTCGTCCCCGAAGACCCGCAGCCTGTCCAGGCGCCCCACCGCCACCTGCATGATGTAGGGCATGAGGTTGTTGGGGATGTCGCGGGGATCCTCGCCGATGCGGCCGGAGGGATGGGCGCCCACGGGGTTGAAGTAGCGCAGCAGCACCGCCCGCCAGCGCGGATCGGCCGCGCACACGTCGCGCAGGATCTCCTCGATGAACAGCTTGGTCCGCCCGTAGGGGTTGGTGGCCGCAAGAGGAAAATCCTCGGTGATGGGCAGGGAGGCCGGGGCGCCGTACACGGTGGCGGACGAGCTGAAGATGATGTCCCGGCAACCCGCGCGATCCATGGCCTCCAGCAGGTTCACCGTGCCGGTGACGTTGTTGTCGTAGTAGCTCAAGGGAATGGAGGCGCTCTCGCCCACGGCCTTCAGGCCCGCGAAGTGGATCACGGCTCCGATGTCGTGGTCGGCGAACAGGCGGTCCAGGGTCGCGGCGTCGCGGATGTCGCCCTCGACGAAGGTCAGCTCGCCGGGGGCCAGCTCGCGCACCCGGCGCAGGCTCTCGGCGCTGGAATTGGACAGGTTGTCCAGGACGACCAGGGGATACCCCGCCTGCAGCAGTTCCACGCAGGTGTGGCTGCCGATGTATCCGGCGCCGCCGGTCACCAGGATGGTGCGATGCATGTCGGACTCCGGGGTGAAGGGAAAACCGGCCGAACCAGCGTGGACCGGCGGTGTCATGGTAAGGCCTTACCGGGGAGCGGGACAGGAAAAAACGCCCTCGATATTGTGCACGGCCCCTCCGAATCCACTGTCAAGCGATGTGAGGAC
>JALUJS010000570.1:0-320 GCA_027056825.1 Candidatus Krumholzibacteriia bacterium
CGCCAGGGGGGAACCCTCGCCTCCGCGGGCGCCGGCCGGCAGGTATTCCCAGACCAGGACCAGCAACAGGGGAACGAGGATACAGGCCGCGGCGGCCGCCCCTTCCCGGGCCGGAACCCGGTCCCGGACCCGCCACCAAAGCGCCGCGAAGGCCGGAAGCCCCAGCACGGCCGCCAGGTGGGACGCCAGGGCCAGTCCCAGCAGCGCCGCCGGCCACAGGATGCCGGCCCGGCCTCCGGCACAGGCGACCGCCGCCACCGCGAAACCGGCGAAGAACACCAGCAACAGGGCGTAATTCTCGACGTAGCCGTAGAACACCA
>JALUJS010000570.1:330-2167 GCA_027056825.1 Candidatus Krumholzibacteriia bacterium
TCCTCTTCAGCAGCCACACCAGCAGCGCGACGGCCCCCATGCCCGCGGCGACGGACACGGTCTGGAAGACCACCGCCTGCGTCAGACCCCATGGACCGCCAAGGCGCAGGATCCAGCCTTTCAAAAGGAAGCTGAATGCATCGAAAGGCCTGCGGGTGCGGCCGTCGCCGAGCACGTCCAGCAGGAGGTAGCCGTCACCCAGGAAGTGGGTGCGCTGCATGAACAGCCGGAACCACGCACCGGCCGCTAGGCTGAAGACGGCCAGACCGGCCCGGGAGTCGAAGACCAGCCGGTGGAAGCGGACGCACAGCAGATGGTAGAGGCGCCGGGACCCGGCGGCGAACAGGGCCGCGAAACCGAGCCCGGCCACCAGGAGGCGGCCGGGCCAGGCGAGATAGGCCAGGTGGTTGAAGCCCCAGCATGCGGACCCGGGCAGGAACATGCCCCCCAGGAGCAGCAGGAAAAGAACCCCCAGACACCAGGTCATGGCCATGGACTACTTCTCGATCCCCAGCAGATCCAGCATGAAGGCGTAGCTCAGAGCCGTTTCCTGCAGGCGCCGGAAACGCCCCGAAGCGCCGCCGTGGCCGGCCTCCATGTTGATCTTCAGCAACAGGGGGTTCTTGTCGGTCTTCAGACGGCGCAGCTTGGCCACCCACTTGGCCGGTTCGAAGTACTGCACCTGGCTGTCGTGCAGGCCGGTGGTCACCAGCATGGCGGGATAATCCTTGGCCTCCACGTTGTCGTAGGGCGAGTAGCTCAGCATGTACTCGTAATACACGGGGTCCTTGGGGTTGCCCCACTCGTCGAACTCCCCGGTGGTCAGCGGGATCGATTCGTCGAGCATGGTGGTCACCACGTCCACGAAGGGCACATGGGCGATGACACCGCGCCACAGGTCCGGATCCATGTTCACCACCGCGCCCATCAGCAAACCGCCGGCCGATCCGCCCATGGCGAAGACCTTGTCCCTGGCCGCGTAGCCGTTGTCCACCAGGTAGTGGCCGCAATCGATGAAATCGTTGAAGGTGTTCTTCTTCTTCAGCAGCTTGCCGTCCTCGTACCACCAGCGGCCCATCTCCTGGCCTCCGCGCACGTGGGCGATGGCGTAGACGAAGCCGCGGTCCAACAGGCTGAGCACCGACGAGTTGAAGCGCGCGCTCATGCTCATCCCGTAGGAGCCGTAGCCGTACAGCAGCAGCGGATGCGTCCCGTCGGGCGCAAACCCCTTGCGGTAGACCAGCGACACCGGAACCTTCACGCCGTCCCGCGCGGGCACCATCAGGTACTCCGACTGGTAGTTCACCGGGTCGAAGCCCCCCAGGACCTCCTGCTGCTTGACCAGGGTGCGCTCGCCGGTGTCCAGGTCCAGGTCGTAGGTGGTGTAGGGCGTGGTCAGCGACGAGTAGCCGTAGCGCAGGGTGTGCGAATCCATCTGCGGGTTGTAACCGATCCACGCCGCCCAGGTGGGGTCGTCGAAGTCCACCGTCTTGTCCATGCTCCCATCGTTCGCCAGGACCCGCAGGTGCGTCAGGCCCCCGTAGCGCTCCTCCAGGGCGATCCAGTCGGCGAACGCATCCACGTCCTCCAGCAGCACGTCCTGGCGGTGGGGAATCACCTCGTGCCAGGCCACGAAGTCGGTGCGCCCGATCGGGCACTCCATGAGGCGGAAGTTCGGGGCGTCCAGGTTGGTCAGGATCAGGAAGCGGTCGCCCTGGTGGTCGATGTGGTACTCCAGGTTGCGGGTCCGCGGCTGGAAGACGCGGAACTCGCCGGTGGGGTTGTCCGCCTCCAGGATGCGGGACTCGGTGCTGAGGGTCTGGTCGCAGGAGATCAC
>JALUJS010000571.1 GCA_027056825.1 Candidatus Krumholzibacteriia bacterium
CGCATCAGGGCGTCGCCCCCCCCGCACCGCGTGATGCCCGGCACGGGGTCGGTGCGGTCCTCCAGCTCATGGCTGCAGCGCGTGCAGCGCACCCTCCAGATCGAACCGTGGAATTCGTGGACCCGGGTGCTGCCGGCCTGCTGGTGGAAACCGTCCACGTTCTGGGTGACGATGTCCACGGGCAGGCGCCGCTCCAGGCGGACCAGGGCCTCGTGGGCGGCGTTGGGACGGGCCGCGGCGATCAGGCCGCGCCGCCAGTTGTACCAGCGCCACACCAGTTCGGGGTCGGCGGCGAAGGCTTCGGGCGTGGCCAGATCCTCGGGCCGGTAGCGGGACCAGAGGGAATCGTCGCCGCCGCGGAAGGTGGGAATGCCGCTGGAGGCGGAGATGCCCGCGCCCGTCAGCACGGCCAGGCGGCTCGCCCGGGCCACCAGGCGGCGCACCTCCGCGAGGGAAGACTGGATCCCGGGATCGTCCGGTGTCATGATGCCTCCTGTCTCCAGCCTGGATGCTTGAATCGCCTGCGGCATCGCGCAGCGGTTCAAGCATCCGGGCTGGTCCATCATCCCGGAAATCCGGTTCGGACGCAACCCGGAGCGAGGTTCATGCCATTGCGCGCCTGCATCATTGCGCTGCTGTTATCGACCGTCGTGGCCGCTTTTCCCGGCGCGGTCTCCGCCCAACCGGGATGTTTCGTGCGCTTTGCGGCCTCGTCCGAGGCGTCCGCCGCGGCCGCCCGCACCTGCGCGGAGATCTGGAACCGCAAGGGGCCGGACCTCTGCGCGGCCCTGCTGCCGGCCGCCGCGGCCACCGATACCGTCACCTGTCTTGTCCTCGACACCGCAGACTTCACCGCCCGCTTCGGGACACAGGTGCCGGATTGGGGCGTGGGGGTGGCGCTCGGTCCGAACCTGATCGCCCTGGACCAGCAGCGCATCCCCGCGGTGGGCCGGGGATTGCGCGAGGTTTTCCTGCACGAGATGACCCATGCCCTGCTGTTCCAGGCCGCCGGACAAGCGCCCCTGCCGGCCTGGTTCCACGAAGGCGTGGCCATGCAGATGGCCGGGGAGTGGCGGTTCACCGATACGGTTTCCCTGGTGCTCGACGGCCGGGTGCCGGACCTGAGCCGCCTGCAGACCCGCTGGCCCACCCTGGCGGTCCCCTCCTCGCGGGCCTACCGGACCAGCCTGCTGGCGGTCCAGAGGCTGACCGCGCACCAGGGACCGCGCGCCATCGGTGATATCCTGGCGGCCACCGCCCGGGAGGGGGATTTCCGGTCCGGCTTCGCGGTGGCCACGGGTATGACGCTTGAGGATTTCTACGCCGATTTTCGCCGCGCCATGCGGCTGCGCTACGGCTGGGTGACCCTCTTTTCCCACTGGCCCGGTCTGTTCGTCCTGATGGCGGTGGTCTTCGCCCTGGGCGCGATCCGCAAGATCATCCTGACCCGCCGCCGCCTGGCCGTCATGGACGAGGAAGAATGATCCGGGCCGGAAGATCCGTCCGGGGTATCGTGCGCTTTGCAAGCTGTCGGTGAGGCAATCCTTGCCCGGTGCCCTGACACATGGGTTTCCCGCCGTTTCCATGTTCTTGCCGGGTATCATGCAACTTCAGTTTCCACAACTAGATATGACGGTCGTAGCCCCCGTCCGGATGGGCCGCCAGGGGTGGCACCTCGGTTGCATGTCCGTCGCAGGATATGACGACGACAACGCAGACGAGGTGGCCTTCATTGACCAACGCATCCCGCATCACGACATTCCTCCTCGTCCTGGCCGCGGCCTTTTTCGCCATGGGGGCCGCGGCCGGTGACCTGGAGGTCGAGTTCCACTGGAAGCCCTGTCCGCCGCTGGGCGAGTACGGGATGACCATGGGGCCGGCGGTGAGTTACTCCGTCTTCGTCTCGCGCAACGGGGGGGAAGAGGAGTTTGCCGCGGATACCGCGGACACCTTCATCGTGCTGTCGGTTCCCGAGGGTCAGGATATCCGCGTGCGCGTCCAGGGCGAGGACGCCGACGGGGTCAAGTCCCTCAAGAGCGAGTGGTCGCTGCCGGTGTCCCTGGAGGCCTCCGGCGGGACCGCGCCCCGGATCGCGTACCTGAAATCCAACTACCCCAACCCTTTCAATCCCGAGACCACCCTGCGCTACCTGGTTCCC
>JALUJS010000572.1 GCA_027056825.1 Candidatus Krumholzibacteriia bacterium
GCTCCCAGCCCAGCCCGCGGATCACCGGCTCGGCCGCGTCGGCTGCACGGCGCACGGCCGTGATCCCCGGCAGTTGCTCGAGAGTCTCGGCCAGGTTGCAACCCAATCCTTGCCGCAGCACCGAGCCGGGGACGGGCTGATCACTCCAATCCGTGCCCAGCGGCGCGACCTCGAGATCCGGCAGGCGGAAAGCCAGGGTGTCCGACGTGCTGTCCGTTCCGCGATCCCCGGCGTCGGCCGACCATGCAACCGTTGAAACACACGCCAGAAACAGAAGGGTGATTAACTCCAACCTATTTTGCAGCATTGACATACTCCCGGATCATCCCCTCGCTCCAACACATCGACCTTTGCAAAATTATCCAAATGGATCCTGAATTCCATATTTTTTTTCTGATTTCCGTGGACACATTTTCCAGGGCACAAGGATTTGATTTGCGTTTTCTGCTCAAAACCCCGTTTTTGGGACCCGCAGTGCACTGGACTTCACGGTCCGCCCCCGCGGACCCGATCAACTGAAAGGGAAAAAAGTGGCCGATCTGATCAAACCCCATGGCAGCGACAAGCTGATGCCCCTGCTCCTGGAGGGAGAGGCGAGGGACGCCGAGCTGGCCAGGGCCAAGGATCTCCCCCAACACACAATGACCAGCCGTGAGACCGGCGACGTGATCATGCTGGGCATCGGGGGCTTCACCCCCCTGACCGGTTTCATGGGGCAGGCCGACTGGAAGGGCGTCTGCCAGGACATGAAGACTTCGAGCGGCGTCTTCTGGCCCATCCCGGTGACCCTGAGCGTGGACGAGGACTTCGCCGGCTCCCTGCAGGAGGGCGACGAGATCGCCCTGCTGAGCGCCGACACCGGCGAGATCATGGCTACCATGAAGGTCGAGGAGAAGTACTCCATCGACAAGGCCTTCGAGTGCGAGCACGTGTACAAGACCACCGACCTGGAGCACCCGGGCGTCAAGATGGTCATGGAGCAGAAGGCCGTGAACCTGGGCGGCCCGGTCAAGGTTCTCAGCGAGAGCTTCTTCCCCACCGAGTTCCCCGGCCTGTACATGCGGCCCGAGGAGAGCCGGAAGATCTTCGCCGAGCGGGGCTGGAAGAAGATCGCGGCGCTGCAGCTGCGCAACCCCATGCACCGCAGCCACGAGTACCTGGCCAAGATCGCCATCGAGGTGGGCGACGGCCTGTTCATCCACCAGCTGGTGGGCAAGCTGAAGCCGGGCGACATCCCCGCCGACGTGCGCGTCAAGTGCATCAGCGCCCTGGTGGACAACTACTTCATCAAGGATCGCGTCCTGCAGGGCGGCTATCCCCTGGACATGCGCTACGCCGGCCCCCGCGAGGGCCTGCTGCACGGCATCTTCCGCCAGAACTTCGGCTGCACCCACATGATCATCGGGCGTGACCACGCCGGCGTGGGCAACTACTACGGCCCCTTCGACGCGCAGAACATCTGGAATGAGATCCCCGAGGGCTCCCTCGAGATCCAGATCCTGCCCATCGACTGGACCTTCTGGTGCTACAAGTGCGGCGGCATGATCAGCATGAAGACCTGCCCCCACGGCAAGGAAGACCGCCTCTTCCTCAGCGGCACCGCCCTGCGCAAGGCCCTGAGCGAAGGCGAGGATGTGCCCGCCGAGTTCTCCCGCCCCGAGGTGCTGGAAATCCTGCGCGAGTACTATGCCGGCCTGGCCGACGAGGACAAGGTCGAGGTCAAGCTGCACAACGCGGCCACCGGCAAGGGGACCGAGAAGAAGTAGCCTCCCTTTCCACGGCAATGACGACGGCCCGGAGCTGAAACTCCGGGCCGTCGTTTTTTCATTCCTCCACCGGGAACACCCTTTTGAAAACCCGCCCCGGATGATGTTCCGTTACGAGCTTGCCGCCTGCTTCTGGCCCATGCCCCTGGCCATTTCACCCGGACACCGGAGCCTCCCTGTGACAATGCCCCGCGACGGTTTCCAACAGCGCCCTGCGGTTGATGGGTTTGTTCAAATGATCATCGCACCCTGCGGCATACGACAGTTTGCGGCTTTCCTCCATGACATTGGCGCTCAAGGCAATCACCGGACCGTCATAACCGTTCTCCCGGATCCTGCGCGTGGCCTCCAGGCCGTCCATGATCGGCATCTGCTGATCCATCAGGACCAGGTCATAATGATCCTTTCTGCACATATCCACGGCGATGGCGCCGTTGGCGGCAATGTCGATTTCGGCCCCCACCTTCTCCAGGATGCGCTTGATCAAAACCTGGTTGTCCCGCCCGTCCTCCGCATACAGGATTCGCGCTCCCGTCAGGTCCACCTGTTGGGTTTGTTTTCCGATCCTGGTCACAGCGGTCCGGGGAGAAACGTCTTCCTCGGCCACCCCCTGTGCGGGACCTGGATCGATGGACAAGGTGAACACCGTACCCTGGCCCGGAGTGCTGGCTACCTGGACATCCCCGCCCAGCAAATCCGCAATGTGCCGGGTGATGACCAACCCCAGGCCCGTGCCCCCGAAGAGGCGGGTTGTGGAGGCGTCCCCTTGCTGGAAGGGTTTGAACAGCCGCCCCATGGTTTCCTCGTCCATGCCGATACCCGTGTCGCTGACGCGGAACAGGATCGGGGTCCGGCCTTCCGCCAGCGGCTCACCCTTGAGGATCTCGACCCGGACCCGCCCCTGATCTGTAAACTTGATGGCGTTTCCGATCAGGTTGACCAGGGCCTGCTTGAGCCGGGTCGTGTCGGTGACGATGGTCCGGGGCAAGTCGTCCGCACAGCTGAAGACAAGTTCCAGGCCCTTGGACTCGGCCTTCTGCTTCATCAGCCCGAAGAGGTCATCGGCGAGGTCCCGGATCCTGCAGGAGCGCATTTCCACCGTCATCTTCCCGGCTTCGATCTTTGACACGTCCAGGATATCGTTGAGAACCTCCAGGAGATGTTCTCCGTTGTGCCGGATAACCTGGAGGTTTTCCGCGGCCTCGGTCTCATCACAATCTCCCGCCGCCAGAAGATCCGTATACCCCAGGATGGCCGTCAAGGGAGTGCGGATCTCGTGGCTCATGTTGGCCAGGAAAACACTTTTGGCCCGGTTGGCCTGGTTGGCCTTGTCGGCCAGGATTCGTGCCCGTACCTCCGCTTCCTGCAACCGGGCGTTGGCCTCCTGCAACTCATCGTTGGCCTGGGCGATTCTCCGTTCGTTCTCTACACGCTTGGTCACATCACGGCTGTTCTCGATGACCTGGACGATGTTGCCCTGGCGGTCGAAGATGGGACACGCGGTAACCTCGAAAAATCCCCACTTCCCGTCACCGGTATGGTGGCGATGGATAACGGTCACGGGCTTTCCCGTGGCCAGGACGGTCTGGAAGGGGCAGGGATCGTCATTTCCCGCACAGGGCTGGTCGCTATGGTGGGTGAGTTGGTAGCAGAACCGGTCGACACCATTATCAGTCAGGAAGTACTTCTCCTGGACGGACCGATTGGCCAGGGTGATCCTGCGCTCCAGGTCCATGACGAGGAAATCGTCGGGAAGGGAGTCGATCACCGACTTGAGGAACCTCCGGGAATGGGCGAGCTCTTCGCGGATCTCCCTTTCCTGCCGGATGACCTCACTGGTCCGGCGCGTCAGGGAGTGGATGAAACCCGTCAGCAGGCCGAAGATGACGACCATCATGATCCCAAGACCACCCAGGATGATCATCGCCGTTCGGCGGCCGTTGGCCAGTTGAGCCGTAACGTCCGAAAGCATCTCCAAGGCACCGATGATCTGTCCCTGCTTGTCCACGATGGGGATGTAGGTCTCGACCAGACGGATACCCGGTTGCAGCCCCAGGCCCATCTCCTCGATCTCCTCTTTTTCTTCGAAAAAGGAGATCCTCTTGCCCGCCAGGACCTGGTCCAGAACATTTTCTTCCTCATCGGGGTGGTCGATCATCATCCTTGCGGTGCTGAAAACCGTGGTCGCGGTTCGGTCGATGATCTGGATCCTCACGATGGCAAAAGGCGCCAGGAAACCCTTCAGCTGGTTTTCCAACTCGTCCATTTCGGATTGGGGAATGGTGATGCTTTCCTGCTGGACAGAGTTCCGAATTAAGGGCTGCAGGACACCCTTGGTCAGGCCCCGCGCTATTTCTTCGGCATGGGTTTCGGCCAGATGAACCGTCCCCCTGGTCACCAGATAATAGTCTGCCACGCCCACGAACCCCATGAGCAGCAGGGAACAAACGACGGCCAAAACCACATAGCGACGGAAAATCGTTTTCCCGGGACAGGACGTCGACATCTTTCCTCCAGAAAGACCCCGTGGGGAATCCTATTTTCACCCACATCAATGAGCTATGTGATACCCAAAGCGATCCATTAATGCAGGTTAAAGACAACGCTTATATCGCGCAGGGAGCCAGGTACTTGAAATAAAATGGACACAGGCTATCAAAACCTACCAAATGACTAGGGGTTTTCATGCGTGATCGAAACACTTGCAGATTCCGTGGTGGGCCCCCTCATGGCCGCGGCGGGGGCAGCACCGCCTTGTCCTGCGGCGCCACGTACCCGGGATGGGGCTTGACGGTAAAGGTGGCCTCGGCCTTGGTGTCGCCGCTGGTGATCACCACGGTGTACCGGCCCGGATCCACGAACACCGGGCCGGTCTGGCGCGGGTCGGCGAAACGGCGCTTGGGATCGGCCTGCAGGTCCCAGAAGGCGCGGTTCAGGCCCGGCCGGATGGAGCCGGTCAGCTTCCGGACCACCTGTCCGGCGGCGTCCTTGATGGTGATGTTCACGCCGTCGACAGCCAGATCCTTCAGCCAGTAGGTGAACATGGCCCCGTCCGGCGCGGGTGCGCCGCGGAATACCCGGTTGCCGCCGCCGTAGCCGCGGAAGCCATACAGCTGCGGTTCGGCGTCCGGCACCGGGAACAGGTGCAAAGCTTCGTCGGCGGCCGCCGGCAGATCCGCGAAGGCATCCATGCGGTCCATGATCCACAGGCTGCGGCCGTGGGTCGCGGCCACCAGGCTGTGTTCCCGCGGATGGATCACCAGGTCGTAGACCGGAACGGTGGGCAGGGACTTGCCGCCCAGCCGCAACCAGTGTTCGCCGCGGTCGAAAGTGACGTAGGCGGCGTGTTCGGTACCGCAGTAGAGCACATCCTCGTTGCCGGGGTCCTCGCGCACCACGCGCACCGGGCTGCCGGCGGGCAGATCGCCGGTGATGTCCTTCCACTTGCGGCCGCCGTTGGTGGTCATCAGCACCAGGGGCTTGAACACGTCGCTGCGGTGGCCGTCCACCGCGCAGTAGGCCGTCTTCGCGTCTAAGTGCGAGGCCTCCAGGCAGGAAACGTACAGGCCGCCCACCTGTTTGGGGGTCACGTCCTTCCACTGGCCGCCGTCATCGAAAGTCACATGCACCAGGCCGTCGTCGCTGCCGGCCCACAGCACGCCCTGCTCAAGGGGGGATTCGGCCAGGGCCGTGAGGGTGCCGTAGGATTCCGCGGCCGAGCCTTCGGTCAGGATCCTGCCGGGTTCATGCCGGGTCAAATCGCCGCTGATGGCGTACCAGTAGTCGCCCCTGTCGGTGAGCTTGAAGACCTTGTTGCCCGCGTGGTACAGGACGGTAGGGTCGTGGGCCGAGATCAGGAACGGCGCGTCCCAGTTCCAGCGCAGGCGCGCCTGGCCCTCGTCCGCGGCGGCCTTGAGGGGTCGGGTCAGCATGGTGCGCAGGTCCACGCGCCCCAGGTTCCCGTCCTGGCTGGTGGCGTAGAGGACGTTCGGATCGCTGGGATCGAAGCGCACGGTAAAACCGTCGCCGCCGTACACGGCCGTCCAGTCCTCCTTGAGGATGAAAGGCTTGGCATCGGTCCCCGACTTGAACTTCACCGCCGACGGCCCGACCCACGAGCCGTTGTCCTGCAGGCCGCCGCCCACACGGAACGGCGTGCTCATGTCCACGTCCACGTGGTAGAACTGCCCGACGGCCAGATTGTTCAGCAGATCCCATGTCTTCGCGCCGTCATGGCTCAGGTAGAGCCCGCCGTCGTTGCCCAGCAGAATGAAGTCCGGGTCGTCGGGGCAGACCACGATGGCGTGATGATCCACGTGCACGTCCACCGAACCGTCGCGGCGGAAGGTGCGGCCGCCGTCGTCGCTGATCGCCACGTCCCAGCCGGGCATGTAGACGCGGTCGGGGTTCACAGGGTCCACGGCCACGCGCGAGAAGTAGAAGGGCCGGAAGTTCAGCTCGTTCACGCGGCGCCAGGTGTCGCCCCCGTCGTCGCTGCGGAACAGGCCGCCGGCGGGTGAGCGGTCGTCCCAGGCGCTGCGACCGATACCGCCCTGGTCGCTTTCGACCGTGGCGTAGATGATGTCCGTGTCGCCGGGGAAGATGGCGATGCCGATGCGCCCGGTGCGCTGGGGCAAGCCCCCGGTCAGGCGCGTCCAGGTCGCCCCGGCGTCGTCCGAGCGCCAGATGCCGGCCCGGTCGCTGAAGCCGTCGAAGCTCCACGGCGTACGCCGGGCGTGGTACAGGGCGGCAAACACCCGGTCGGGGTTGGCCGGATCGATCACGACATCGCAGGCTCCCACCTCATCGTCCACCTTCAGCACCTGTTTCCAGGTCTGACCCCCATCGCTGGTCTTGTAGAGGCCGCGCTCGGGATTCGCGCCCCACAGGTGACCCATGGCCGCCACGTAGCACACGTCCGGATCGCGGGGATCGACGGCCACACGGGGAATGTTCTGCGTCTCCTTCAACCCCACGTACTCGAAGCTGCCGCCGCCGTCGGTGCTGCGGTACACGCCGTGGCCCCAGGACGAGCTGTTGCGCCCGTTGCCCTCGCCGGTGCCCACCCACACGATGCGGCCGCGGCCCTTTGCGGCGCGGTCTTCCCGCGCCACCGTATCCCCTGCGGCGGCCATGGCGTCCCAGCCGGGCCAGTCAGCGGGCGCGTCGGCCACGGCGACCGCTCCGATGCTGCTGGTCTCCTTGTCCCGGAAGACCTCGCTGAAGGTGGTGCCCATGTTGTCGGTCTTGAACAGGCCGCCGGTGGCGTAGCCCACGTAGAACTCCGTGGTGCTGCCGGGGACCAGGGCGATGGCCGCCACGCGGCCGCCCATGTTCGCCGGCCCGATGCTGCGCCAGCCGATGGCGGACAGATCGTCGACGGTGATGGCGCGGTGGTCACCGGCGGCGAGGGAGGGTGCGGCGGCGAGGCCGGCCAGCAGGAACAGACTCAGACACAAAAGGGGGCGCAACTTCACGGTCATCACCTTCCAC
>JALUJS010000573.1 GCA_027056825.1 Candidatus Krumholzibacteriia bacterium
GATCAAGCATCATCAGAACCTCCCGCCGATGGAACCGCCGGAAATATACTTCAGGTCCGATGCGATGCGGGTGATGCTGACCAGTCCGGACAGGACCGCCCGGGAAAAGTAATGGAAATCCCCGATGCGTGAGGACGGCACATAGAGGACATCCAGGGGTTGCAACTCCACCATGGCCAAGGCGCCCCCGCTTTCCAGGGACAGGTCATCCAGGTTGATTTCCTGCAGGGAATATCCGTCCGGGGTGACGTGGATCAGCACGACCCCGTCCTTGGCTGCGTCCTCGCTGAAACCACCGGCTTTGGCGATGGCGCCCAGGACCGTGAGACCACCCCGGGGAATGTTGTGGATCCCCGGGGTCCGCACCTCGCCCAGCACATACACCTTCAGGCCCTGGGTTTCCTGGATCATGACACTCAGTTCGGGATCCCGGTAATCCTTGGCGTAGGCGGTGGTGATGAGGGAATCGGCCTGGGTCATGGTCAGGCCCGCGACCTTGATCCGATCCACGCCGACCAGGTTCACCGATCCGTCCGTCAAGACAACGATCCCATCCTGGTTCAGCGACTTCTCGTAGGCGAAGGCGATCTTCAGGATATCGCCCTCCTGGATGCGGTACTCGTCAGACCGGGTATTGGCGATGGTCAACTTCTGCTCGGGGGTAAATTCCACGTACGAGGTCCGCGTCACAAAAGGACGGCTGCCGCCGCACCCGGATACAGGCACGAGCACGGCCAGGACCAACCCCGCCAACACCAGGCGCAGGACAACGGCCGGGAACCGCGGACTAGATGCGGTCATAGATGAACTTGGGAAGCTCAAAGGTCCTCCTGTTGATCACCGAGCCAAGAACCCTGACGCCCTTGTCCTGAAGCTCCTCCAGCCCGTGCTGGATAATCTCCCGCTTGAGGAACCGGTGCTCGATGACCAGCAACATACCGTCGGTCTTCGAGGCCATCAGGGCCGTATCCGTGGAGTCGAGGACCGGCGGCAGGTCCAGAATGGTGAAATCGAATTTTGCGGCCAACCCGGCCAGCAGCTCCTCGTAACGATCATCGGCGAACAGGCCCCGGGAAGCAACCAGGTTTCCCCCTCCCTTGATGACGGTCAGGCCCGACTCGAGGGATACGGTGTGGAGGATATCGGGATCCTTGAGAAGTTCCAACAGGGAAGGGCCCGGATAGGATTCGAGTTTCTGCTGGGGGCTGTTGAAATTGGCGTCGATCCAGGCGACATTAAGGCTGTAATCATCCGCCAGCATGGCCGCCGTGTTGTAGGACACGTAGCTGGTGCCCTCACCCGAGGAGCTGGAGGCCATGGATACCACGGCGCCCCGGTTTTCCTGACGCATAACAATGAGCTTCGCCACCAGGCGGCTGAATTCCTCCCTCTGTTTGCCGGCTACGGGAGGAAAGAGCCGGATGGCGTTGGGCTTTCGGATCTGGACCAGATCCGGGCTTTCGCCCACCCGCTTCCTGTATGCATCGAAAATCTTGGACATCTGTTCTCCAGCACAGTCCGCCGGCCCCCGGGTGCAGAGGGAGCAGGCTTCACCCAGACGGCAAAGTACCCGAATACGAACCGGTTACTTGCCATGGTGTCGGCTATTCGAGTGTCGGCTTTAACAAATTTACCGGTTGGGCTCCCGCAAGGATGCAGGCCAGAAGTTTGACATCATGAAATTTAAGGCTGTCGGGCACCATGTCAACCGTCAGGAAAAATGGCCGTCCCGGCGGCCACTTTTCCAACTCCCCCATTTGGTAAATGATACCACATCGATCACGATTTTGCAACCTCCCGCACGACCCTGATCACCAGGTCCACGTCCTCGTCCGTCAGGTCCCCGTGCATGGGCAGGCTCACGATCCGGTCGGCGACGGCGCAGGCCACCGGGAACTGCTCGGCCGTGTAGCCCAGGTGCGCGTAGGCCGGGGTGACCGGCAGGGCCACCGGGTAGTGGATGCCGCAGGCGATGTCGTTGTCCGCCAGGTGCTTCATGACCTCGTCGCGGTTGGCGACCTGGATGACGTACAGGTGCCAGACGTGGTAACGGTCGTCGGCGGTCCGGGGCACGACGCAGACGTCCTGCAGGCCCTCGCTGTAGCGCGCGGCCACCTCGTTGCGCCGCTTGCTCCAGGCGTCCAGGTGGCGCAGCT
>JALUJS010000574.1 GCA_027056825.1 Candidatus Krumholzibacteriia bacterium
GCCGTAGGCCGCGGCGAAATGGTCGGCCAGCGCCCGGGAGACCACGATGGTGGCGTCGGGCAGCCGCACGGCCGCCTGCTCGCCCCGGCGCAGGACCCAGCGGGCGAAGCGGCCCCACTTCTCGCGCTGCCAGTCCAGCCCGTGGACTGTGGTCACGGTGGGGATGCCGGCCAGCCGGCGGGGAATCCCCGCCAACAGCCCCGGACCCAGGGCATGGAAATGGATGATGTCCGGCCGGCGCAGCAAGGCGTCACCGGTGGCGATGATGGTGTGGGAAATGGCGTCCAGATGCTTGGTGGCCAGGCTGGGCAGGCGCAGGACCCTCACGCCCGGCAGATCGCACGCACCGTGCAGGTCGCTGTAGTGGGGCCGGCTGTAGATATCGACCTCGATGCCCAGGCCGGGCAGCCGCGCCGCCAGTTCGGCGACATGCTTCTCGATGCCGCCCTGGACGGGCGGATAGCCCTTCTGCCCGACCATGGCGACCCGCAACGGCCGCACCGGCGGAGGCGACAGATCGCGTCCACCGCGCCCGGTCATGGCGGTCAGCCGCCCAGGTCCAGGTCCACGGGAAGACCGTCATTGGCGATGGAGCGGCAGGCGCCCTCGAGAACCTTGACGACCTTCTCCCCCTCGCGGCCGCTGCTGAGGTTCGTCTCGCGGCCAATGATCACGTCCAGGAAATGCTGGGTCTCGATCTTCAGGGGCTCGACGGTGTCGATGCGCGGCACGTAGATATCCCCGGACCGGTACAGGAGCTGGAACTCGCCGTAGTCCCGGTAGTGGGGCTGCACGTCCACGCCCTTGTCGTAGAGCCGGATCTTCTCGGACTGGGACACGTCGTCGTAGACCAGCATCTTGCGGCTGCCCACGAAGGTGCAGGTGCGGATCTTGTTCGGATCGAGCCAGCTGACGTGGATGTTGGCCATGCGGCCGCCCGGATACTCGAGGTTCACGAAGGCCACGTCCTCGATGCCCCGGTCCCGCTGCACGTAACAGCGACCGTTGGCGCTGACGCGAACCGGGTCGGCCTGGAAGAGGTAGTTGAGCATGGCCACATCGTGGGGCGCGAGATCCCAGACCACGTTGGCATCCTTCTGGAAGATCCCCAAGTTCACCCGGCTGATGTTGACGTAGTAGACGTCCCCCAACTCCCCGGCGTCCATCAGTTCCTTGATCTTCCGCACCGCGGGGGTGTACACGAAGGTGTGCCCGACCATGATCTGCAGCCCGCGCTCGGCCGCCATCTCGTTCAGGCGTCGGCAGTCGTCGCTGTTGGTGGCCATGGGCTTCTCGAGGAACAGGTGTTTGCCCGCCTCGAGCACCTCGCTGCCCAGGGGAAAATGGGTGGACATGGGCGTGGCCACGACCACGGCCTCGATCTCAGGGTCGTCCAGGATCTCCCGGTGGTCGGTCGTCTTGACCGTGTTGGGATACAGCAGCCCCACCTGCGCCAGGCGCTTCTCGTCCAGGTCGGCGATGGTTTTCAGGTTGGCGTCGGGAAGGCTGTTGAAATTCCGGATCAGGTTCGGGCCCCAGTACCCGCAACCGATGACACCCACGTTGACCATGGTCCCTCTTTTCCCTGGGCGGCGCGGATGCCGCCGCCGGCTTGCGAGGCGGTGTGCGGGCGAGTCCCGAGCCGGCCTCTGATGCTCCGATTTTCCATAAGGATGCCCCCCGCCGGGCGGGGGGTCAAGAACAGGTATCGGCGGGGCGACGGGCGGCCTTAGTATCCTCCCGTGCCCCGGATCACAACGGGGATGGTCTTGGCCAGGATGACCACGTCAGTCCACAGGGACCAGTTGTTGATGTATTCGATGTCCAGGCGGACCATCTCGTCGAAGGAGACGCTGCTGCGACCGCTGACCTGCCACAGGCCGGTCAGGCCGGGCACGGCCTTGAGCCGCTCCATGTGCCAGGGCAGGTAGTTCTCGATCTCGTAGGCGATGGGCGGCCGGGGGCCGACCAGGGACATGTCGCCCTTGAGGATGTTGAACAGCTGGGGCAGCTCGTCCAGGGAGGTGCGACGCAGAAAGGCCCCGATGGGGGTGATCCGGGGATCCCTCTTCAGCTTGAAGACCTTCTCGCCGGAATTGGATTCCGCGCAGCCGTGTTCGTCCCCGTTGATGAACATGGCGGCGAACTGCCTGTGGATGGCGTCGTCGCTCTTGTGTTTCATCGACCGGAACTTGTAGAAGCGGAAAGGACGCCCGTCGCGGCCCAGGCGCTCCTGGACGAACAGCACGGGGCCCGGGCTGGTGAACTTGATGATCAGAGCCAGGATCAACATCACCGGGCTCAACGCCACCAGCATCAGCAGGGCGAGGGTGAAATCGAACACCCGCTTGACGAGGGCGCGCCGCCCTGCGTACCGCGTGGTGTCCGCAGGAATGAAAAACGAGGATGCGTCAAGGGCATAATCGCCATCGACCACTGCGTAAGCCGCCGCGTCTTCCTTCATGTTGCGCAAGCTCCCTTTGCCTGGGGCAAAGTTGTTGTTTGGTTTTCTGAAAGATTACGAACGCGTTAGCTTTGGCTCATGCAAACCTTTCGCTGTGATGGCAGGCTCCGGTCCGGGGATATTCCCCCTCCAATTCCAAACCGCAACGAGTATAACACATGATCATTCCCGTTGTCCACCCCTGTGGAGATTTTTTTTGGGATTTCAAAACCCGTCTGCGAATTCCGCAAATCCGCCCCATACAGGCAGTTGGGGTCCGGTCGGGAGGGCCCCCGCCCAACTCCCACCACTGCTGGATGACCTCCTTTTTTCTTTTGCCTTCTGATTGACAGGGATCTATCCTGTGCGGGCGGGTCATTCGACAAGGTCCACGGTGCCACCGATTCTTGCCCAATCATCCGCCACTGACATGGAATGCCGTCAGGCGTTTCCGTTTCTTTTCCAGAAGGAGCATGACCCATGGCTGAAAAGCTGGACATCAAGCCCGCCACCGGCAAACTTGGAATCCTCACCCCCGGAATGGGCGCGGTTTCCTCGACCTTCATGGCGGGCGTCATCGCCATCCGCAAGGGATTGCGACAGCCCATCGGATCCTTCACCCAGATGGGGCACATCCGTCTGGGCAAGCGGACCGAGGACCGTCAGCCCCTGGTTCGCAATTTCGTCCCCTTGGCCGAGTTGGACGACCTGGTCTTCGGCGGCTGGGACATCTTCCCCGACTCGGTCTACGACTCCGCCCTGAACGCAGGCGTCCTGGAGAAGGACCTGCTGGAGGAGATCAAGCCCGAACTCGAGGCCATCAAGCCCATGCCCGCGGTGTTCGACAGCTACTACGTGAAGAAGCTGCACGGCGACCACGTGAAGACCGGCACCAAGATGGAAATGGCCGAAGCCTTGATGCAGGACATGGAAAACTTCAAGAAGGCCAACGGCTGCGACCGTCTGGTGGTGGTCTGGTGCGGCTCCACCGAGATCTTCATGAAGCCGTCCCCGGTGCACGCCGACCTGGCCTCCTTCGAAAAGGGCCTGCAGGAGGATCACCCGGACATCGCCCCGAGCATGATCTACGCCTACGCCGCCCTGAAGCAGGGCATCCCCTACGCCAACGGCGCCCCCAACCTGAGCTTCGACGTCCCGGCCCTCGAGCAGCTGGCCAAGGACACCGGAGCCGGCATCTGCGGCAAGGACTTCAAGACCGGCCAGACGCTGATGAAGACCATCCTGGCCCCCGGCTTCAAGGCCCGGCAGCTCGGGCTGCACGGCTGGTTCTCCACCAACATCCTGGGCAACCGGGACGGCGAGGTCCTGGACGATCCGGAGTCCTTCAAGACCAAGGAGGAGTCCAAGCTGAGCGTGCTGGGCACCATCCTCCAGCCGGAGCTTTATCCCGACCTGTACGGCGAGCTCTACCACAAGGTGCGGATCAACTACTATCCGCCCCGCGGCGACAACAAGGAAGGCTGGGACAACATCGACATCTTCGGATGGTGCGGTCGTCCCATGCAGATCAAGATCGACTTCCTGTGCCGCGATTCCATCCTGGCGGCGCCCCTGGTCCTGGACCTGGCCCTGCTGCTGGACCTGGGCATGCGGGCTGGCCTGCCCGGCGGCATCCAGGAGTGGCTGTCGTTCTACTTCAAGAGCCCGGTGACCCCCGAGGGCCTCAATCCGGAGCACGACCTGTTCATCCAGCAGACCAAGCTGAAGAACACCCTGCGCTGGATGATGGGCGAAGAGGTCATTACGCATCTCGGCCGGGAATACTACGACGGTTGATTCACCGCCTCGGTGGTGACGGCGCCAGGGCCGGCCTTCCGGGGCCGGCCCTGCCCGCATCAGGCAAGGAACGTTTCAGGAAGGCGACCGCATGACGGACTGGGACATCAGGGTCCTGCCGGTGGGACCCCTGCAGATGAACAGCGTGCTGGTCACCGTGCCGGGACCCGACGGCCCCGCCTGCGTCCTGGTCGATCCGGGCGCCGAGCCCCGGCGCCTCCTGGAAGCCGTCCACGCCACCGGGGCGCCCGTAGCGGCCCTGGTGGCCACCCACGGCCACTTCGACCACGTGGGGGCCGCCGCGGAGATCCAGGCCGAACTGGACCTCCCCCTGCTGTGCCATCCGGACGACCTGCCCCTGATCGAGGCCCTGCCCGAGGTCATGGCCGCCTACGGCTTCCCCCCGGCGGCGGTTCCGGTGACCGAACCGGTCCTGACCGACGGCTCGGTCATCCGGGCCGCCGGCCTGGAAATCCCGGTGCACCATGTCCCGGGTCACAGTCCCGGCCACGTCATGTTCCGGTTGCCCGGCCACGCGCTGGTGGGCGACTGCCTGTTCCACGGATCGGTGGGCCGGACCGACCTGCCCGGCGGGGATTTCGCCACGCTGGAAAAAAGCATCCGGGAACGCATCTACACGCTCCCGGATGAAACCGTCGTCGTCTGTGGTCACGGCCCCGACACCACCGTCGGCGCCGAGAAGCGGGGCAACCCCTTCGTCAGGTGTTGATCCGGGTCAGCTCTCGGCCGCCTCCTTCTCCGCCTGCTCCCTGCGCTCCACCTTCAGCTTCTCCAGCTTGGTGTGCTTCTTCAGGAATTCCTTCTTGATCCAGTCCCGGTACAGCGAGGCGCCGAGGCAGCCGGAATCGTAGGCGTAGATGCTCTGGAAGTTGGCCGGAGCTTCCTCGATCTTGATGTTGTTGGTGATGACGGTCTTGAAGATGTCGGCCGCCGGGAAGACCTGGCCCAGTTCCCGGCGCACATGCTTCTGCAGGGGCGTCCGGCCGTCCTTCTGGGTGATCAGGACGCCCAGGATCTGCAGCCACATGTTGGGCCGCTCCTGGATCTTCTCGATCATGGCCTTGAGCTGGCGCAGGGTCGGCACGGCCAACCCGTTGCACTGCGTGGGGATCAGGGCGTAATCGGCGGCCACCAGGGCGTTCTGGGTCAAAACCCCCAGGTTGGGCGGCGTGTCGATGATGATCCAGCCGTAGGAGGTCGACAGCGAGGCCACGACCTTGGCCAGGCGATCGTTGATCTGCGTCTTGGCCATGCTCTCGAGGGAGGGGTTGGCCGGCAGGATATCGATATTCTCGTCGTAGACGGTGGAGGTGATCCCGTCCTGGGGCGTGATGGCCCGGCGCAGGACATCGAAGACGCTGCGGGCGGGCGGCTCGCCGTCCAGTTTGCCCAGCAGCGTGCTGGTGGCGCATCCGTGGGGATCCATGTCGATGACCAGGCAGCTGGAAGTGATATCGCTGTAACGAGTCAACCCTGCGGCCAGGTTGATGGCGGTGGTGGTCTTGCCCGTTCCGCCCTTATGGTTCACAACGGCGATCACATTGCTCATGGAAGCTCCCTGGGGATGGAGGCCCGATACGTGAGGTGAAAATCGCAGGCAAGGAATATAAACGACAGACGGCCTGAAGGAAAGAACAAACCCCTCAGAAACGCATCTCCAACCCCGCCAGCAGCCCCAGAAAGGCCACCCGGTCCCGGAATTCGACCTCCAGGGAAGGGTCATACGGAGGTTTGGGTTCCGGCTGGAATCCCTTGTCATCAAAGGAGAAAGAGTCGATACGAATCTCGCCGAACAGCAGCGACCGGTCCCCCACCTGCTGCCGGTAGCCCAGGCCCAGCCTGCCTCCCAACCGGGTCTGGGCCAGGGATGTGTTGATCTCGGGATCAAGATCCACCAGAACCAGTCCGAAGGACAGGTAGGGCGCCGAGGCTCGCGCGACAAGGTCCCGCTCCAGGCCCAAGGCCAACGCCAGCATACCGAAGCGGTCGTAGCGGAACCGCCCGCCGGTCTGTCCCAGCAGGGCGTTGGCGGAAACATCAATGGTGGAGTGGGAGAGCGCCACGGTCACCCGCCAAACCGGGGACAGGACCCGGCCCACCTCCAACCCCAGGAAGGCGTTGTTCTCGAACTGGGTCTTGAAGCGCGAAGTCTGGAAACCACCAGGGTCCAGGCCCACCCAGGGCACGGCGTTGCCGTCCAGGACCCTGGCCTCGAAGATGTCCCCGCCACGGACATTGCCGGCCACGGCCCGGACGGTCCATGCGAAGTCGCCGCTAGGGGTGACGACCCGAACCTTGGGCTCAGGGGCGGTTTTCCGCACGGGCCGGGGCCGGTGGCGGCCCGTGCTGCTGCGCCCGGTGTCCTGACCGAGAGCGGTTCCCGCCAGCAGGAGCAACGCGCTCACGGCGGTCGCCGCCAGGCGGCCGAATTGCCCGGGGAATGGCCGGTGGGTCATGGCTGGGGCCTCGTGGTGGAAAAGGTGGTGGCGACGGCTTCCAGCCGACGGAACAGGGGCATCTTGTCCATGCCCGGGGCGTAAACCAGCAGATCGATGCAGTAGACCCTCCCGGATGCGGGATCAGCCAGGAAATAGCACCAGAAGGGACCACCGCCCTGGAACTTCTGTCCCGCCCAGGCGCCGATGAGCTTCACCCCGCCCTTGCCGGGCAACCCCGCCTCATCCCAGGCAAGGGATCCGGACGCGAGTTCCTCGTGGTGCAGCTTGTCCCCCATCTCCCGTCGCATATCCAGCAACCAATCCCGGTCCTGGAGCCTGGCCTCAGGATCGGGTGTCTCGCGCCAGGTGATGGTGATGCCCCGGGAGGGCCCGGTGCGCATGAGCTCGACCCCGTGCAGACCGTCGTGGCCCTGCTGGGTCAGGCGGAAATTCGCGGGGACCTCGAGATAAAAGCCGTACTGGTCCCACAGGGCGTTCATCAGCTCGGTGGCCAGTCCCGCGTAGCGGTTGTGGCGCAGGATCCGCGTGC
>JALUJS010000575.1 GCA_027056825.1 Candidatus Krumholzibacteriia bacterium
TCGTCCACGTAGATGTTGCCCAGCCCCGAGGCGATGCCCTGGTCCAGCAGGCAGGCCTTGATGGGGGCGCGGCGCCCCGCGATGCGCGCCAGCCAGTCCCGCGGGCGCACCGTGAGCATGTCCGGCCCGATGTGGGCCATGGCCGCAGGCTCGAAGCCGTCCTCCACCAGCGTCAGCCGCCCGAACTTGCGGATGTCGCGGTAGTGCACGGGCAGGCCGTCGAAGTCCAGCACCACGTGCACATGCTTGTCGGGGATGTAGCCGTCCAGGATGAAGATCTGCCCGGTCATGCGCAGGTGCACCATGAGGTAGGCCGGCTCGCCGCCGGGGCGCGTGAAGTGCAGGATCAGGTACTTGCCCCGCCGGTGCACGTCATCCAGGCGCGCGCCGACCAGGGTGCGGCGCACCGCGCGCGGCGAGGGCTCCAGCACCCCGCCGAAGCGCACCTTCATGCCGGTCAGGCTGCGGCCCCGGAGGTTCTCCAGCAGGGCGCGCCCCACGTTCTCGACTTCGGGCAACTCCGGCATCAGAAGCCGCGCTCCTTGCGGATGGCGTCGTAGGCGTTGTTGATGGTGCGCATCTTTTCGGCGGCGAACTTGCGGAAATCGTCGCTCATGCCCTTGCCGGCCAACCGGTCGGGATGGTACTCGCGCACCAGCTTGCGATAGGCCGTCTTGATGCGCGCCTCTTCCGCATCCGGCAGCACTCCCAGGGCGGCATAGGCCCAGTCCAGCGAGCCCTCGGGCCGCAGGGTCTTCAGGGCGTTCTCGTAATCCAGGTCCGATAGTCCCATCTCGCGGGTGATCTCGCGGATCAGGGATTCCTCCGCCGGATGCAGGCGTCCGTCGGCCAGGGCGACCATCAGCAGCAGGGTGACCAGGTCACGCAGGCGCTGGGGCTGCATGGCGAACAGATCGCGCAACTGGCGGGCGAACTCCGTCGCGGGGATGGCCGAATCGCGCGCCTCGTTGAAGATGCGGGCGGCGATCTTCCGCTCGGCCGCCGGCATGTTCAGGTTGTTGCGCAGGAAACCGTCGAAGGAGCGGATTTCCTCGGGGGTGACATGACCGTCGGCCTTGGCCACCTTGGCCGCCAGGGAGATCATGGCCACCAGGAAGGTCTGCTGGGCCTCCAAGGGGTTGAAGGCGCTTCGCGCGGCAGCGCGGGGTCGGTACCCCGTGCGGGTGCCGGGCCGGCCCTGTCCGGTGCGCGGCCCCTGCGCTCCGCCCTCGATGTTCGAGCCGATGGCGCCGCCGATGATCGCCCCCAGGGGGCCCAGGACCATGAATCCGAGCGTGCCCCCCACCAGTGTTCCCAGCAAACCCATGTGATTCCTCTCCAACAGGTATATGAAAAACAGACGCCTTGCCGCGCGCACCGTCCACCCATCATACCCGGATTCGCAAAAAAAGATTCAATTTACGGCTTCCGCTACCGATATCTCGAGGTATGGAAAGGCAGGCGCTGAAAGGGGAGCGCCAGATTACTCGCCCGGTTTCCGGTCCAGCCTTTCCGCCGGAGACATGAAGGACAAAGCATGCAGATCCTGATCGTCGAGGACGACTTCATCAGCCGGCGCTTGCTGAGCCGCTATCTCTCCGCCCTGGGGGAATGCGACATGGCCGTCAACGGGGAGGAAGCCATGGCTGCGGTGCGCACCGCCCTCGAAAGCGGCGAACACTACGACCTGGTCTGCCTGGATATCATGATGCCGGGAATCGACGGGCATGAAGTGCTCGCGGGCATCCGCGCCCTTGAGGACAGGCACGGCCTGGACGGGGACCGCCGCTGCCGCGTAGTCATGACCACCGCGTTGGAGCAGAAGGACGCCTACGCCGCTGCCGACGGGCCGCAGCCGGACGACTACGTGGTCAAGCCCATCGTGCGCCGGAACTTCCTGGAAGTCATCGAACGGCTGGGCTTCGCGGTTCCGACCACATAGGGTCTCCACCAGCAGAACCATGGCGAGGGCGTCCTCGGGATGCCTTTTTCATGTCCCGGCATTGGCATGCCGCCGTTCTGGGCTTAAGTTGTGCCCTCGAGAATGTGTCCGGCCCGGGCTTTGCCCCCTAGCCGGACATGGACCTCTCCTGCGGCATCCCCAAGAACTGGGCCCCTCCCTTCTGCCCCAACCCCAACTGCATACACCACAAC
>JALUJS010000576.1 GCA_027056825.1 Candidatus Krumholzibacteriia bacterium
TCTACACCCTGGCCGCGCGTTCCACCCTGGCGGCCGATACCGGGCAGGAACCGACACCGGAGGATCTGCTGCGCGAGGCCGTGGCCGGCCCTGTCCTGACCCTGCCCCTGTATGCCGGAGCCTACGCGGACTGGCTGGAAATGATGAACCGGGGGCAATTGCCCGGGCCGATGGTGGGAATCCGTTTCTGGGAGTTCGCCGGCCGCGACGCACAGTTGGCCCCGCCGGCAGGGATCGATCCCAACGCCGTGCTGCCGGCTGCCGCCTTCGCACGCGATGCCGGTCCGGTAGCCCCCCTGGAGGACCTGCTGGGTTGGGCGGTCGCCCATCAGCTGCATCGGTACATCTGCACGCAGCTGTTGCACGCGGATGTGCACCGCGCCGACTACCGTCACAATCTCAAGGTGGCCGATTTCCTGGACAGCCTGCTGCGGACGGGTGCCGGGGCGGACTGGCAGATCACCCTGCGCCGGGCAACCGGCGAGGATTTCGATCCCCGGGCGCTGGTCGAATACTACCGGCCCCTCTCCGACCGGTTGGCCGCCCCCTGAATCAGCGCCACCTGGCCCGCATTATTGAATCGCTACGCAATCCGATAATGCGGGCAAGCCTTACATGCGCTGGATGTGCTCCCCCGTGGCGTAGTCGTAGGTGGACCCGTGGATGCTGTGGGGGATGGCGAAGATCACGAAGATCCCCATCATGGCCAGGAAGGCGAACCAGCGTCCGCGGGGACGGCCGGGCACCGCGTCCCGGGTCCGCCACACCGCCAACAGCCACAGCAACGCCCCCACGGCCAGCTTGTTGTCGGTCCAGTCCTGCCCCAGGGGCCAGCCGGTCCAGAAGGCGTCGAAGGCGTATTTCTGGACGATGGGACCCAGGACCAGCCCGCCGACCACCAGGCATCCCAGGGCCAGGCGGGAAAGGGTCTTCAGGCCGGGTCCCCCGGTCAACCCCTCCAATCCCGCGGCGGTGGAGAACAGGAAGCCCAGCACCAGCAGCGTGACGTGGAAGACCAGGATCAGGGCAGGGACGTGGCCCTTGAACCGCGCCACGGCGTGCTCGCCGTTCGCGGGCAGGACGCTGGTGTGGGTTCCGTCGGAAAGCTCCACCCGGTACTCGAGCTTGCCCGCCATGGGTTGGCGGGGCAGGTCGGCCTCCAGGACCCCGTCATGCAGGGTCATGGGCAGGGTCTGCCAAGGGTCGTCCGTGGGGTAGCGCCGCCAGATGACCTTGCCGGACACTTCACGGCCCGCCTCCAGGGCGGCCGAGACATCCACCTTGACGGGCATGTCGGCGCCGATGATGCCGCTGCGGTTCAGGCGGGCGGGGATCTCCAACCCGTTCAGCGCGAAGGAACCCCGCACGGGATACGTTGGGCCGGACATCTTCTGCCAGACCAGGAAGGCCACCGTCAGGACGAAGGCCACGGACCACAGGGCGAATATCCTCTTCACGGTCAACCTCTTTCAGCCCGCCGCCGGCGCCGAAGCACCGGCGGCATCGTTGTTCCCGGCGCCGGTCAGGCGCCGTACTTGCGGATGGCCGCGTCCAACCGCGGCAGCATGGCGAAAATAAAACCCGCCACCCCGAGGATGGCCACCGCCAGCACCACGAACATGGTGGTGCCGGGCTCCAGGCCGCTGATGAACCCGGACAGCTTGTTGCCGATGGCCGTGGCCAGGAACCACCCGCCCATCATCAGGCCCACCAGGCGCTTGGGCGAGAGCTTGGTCACCAGGGACAGGCCCATGGGCGACAGGCACAGCTCGCCGCAGGTGATGATCAGGTAGTAGATGACCATCCACAGCATGGAGGTCTTGGCGGCTCCGTCCTTGCCGAGCCAGGCCCCGAAGGCCATGACCAGCAGGGCCACGGTGGTGATCAGCATGCCCAGGAAGATCTTGCGGGCGGTGGTCACCGGGCGCCCGCGCATGGCCAACCAGCCGAAGAAGCCCACCACCACGGGCGTCAGCACCACCACGAACACCGGGTTGAGCAGTCCGGTCAGCATCTCGGCGTTCACCAGGCGCACGAACCGGCCCGGCGGCAGGGTGGGCGTCGAGGCGTCCGCGCCGGCGTAGATCGCCTGCCGTGTCGCCGCGGAGACGAGCAGTACGGGCACCCGGCCGCCGTCGAGGTCCCGGACCA